>MHKJ01000034.1:0-3915 GCA_001818355.1 Candidatus Kerfeldbacteria bacterium RIFOXYC2_FULL_38_9
TGAAAAGTCGCCCATTCGCTAAAAAAACCATTCAAAGGAGGAAGGGCGGAAATAGCCATGGCTCCGATGAGAAAAAACAAAGCGGTTTGAGGCATATATTTAATCAATCCTCCGTATTCTTCCATATTTCTGGTTTTCATTTGCATAATCACAGAACCGGCGCCAAAGAACAAAAGGGCTTTAAAAATAGCGTGATTAAGGGTGTGAAACAAGGCGGCCACCAAACCTAAAATGGCTAAGCTGGGTTTATCTACAGCCATAAAAACCAAGGAACTGCCCAAACCTAACAAAATAATACCGATGTTTTCAATGCTGTGATAAGCCAAAAGTTTTTTTACATCATGTTCGGTAAGAGCATATAACACGCCCAATAAAGAAGAAATGGCGCCAAAACTTAAAATAACCACACCCCACCACAAAGGAGCGTGCGGAAAAAAATCCAAACAAATTCTGATTAACATATAAATACCGGTTTTAATCATCACCCCGGACATTAAGGCGGAAACATGCGTGGGTGCGGCCGGATGGGCGCTGGGCAACCAAACATGAAGAGGTACAATGCCCGCTTTCATACCAAAACCCAAAAAGGCCAAAATAAATACCCAAGCCTGAATTGCGGGAGAAATGGTGGCGGCTGAAGCTTTGATCAAACCAAAATCAAAAGAGCCCGTGGCATTATAAAGCAATAAAAAAGCCAAGGTAATAAAAGCAGTACCAACATGAGTCATAACAATATAAAGTGCTCCGGCTTTCAGGTGGACTTTTTCGCGGTGTTCATAAATCACTAAAAAATAAGAAGCAAGAGACATAATCTCCCACACAATCAAAAAAAATAAAGCGTGGTGACTGCTGACCACCATCATCATGCCGGCGATAAACAAATTATAAAAAAATCCCAAAGTTCCTAAATTGTATTTTTTGTAAAATTGCCGACTGTATCCCAGACCATAAACAGAGGCTAAAAGCGCAATCAAAGAAATTACCAAAAGAAAAAAAGCGGATAATTGATCAAGCCGAAAAGAAAAAGAAAGCAAGGGCAAGGAAGACGAAAACACATAAGAAAAAGGGTTGTTATAAAACAAAACCGGCACTGTGGCTAAAATACCAAAAAGCGCACCGAAAAGCGCGCAAACATGCCCCCACCAATTTGCCAAACGATCTTGACGCATCAACAACAAAGAACCAAAGGCTCCTAATCCAAAAAACAACAAGGCGATAAAGAAGCTTGTTTGTGAAAAAAATGCTGTAAACATAAAATTATTAAGATTTTTTTAGCTTATTTTCTTGAACCGTTTCTAAAATATGCAATAAATGTCCAAGTATAATTTTTGGAGAAGGGGGGTCGCCTGGTATTTGAAAATCAACCGGAATAACCTTGTCTACTCCGTCCAACACTCCGTAAGAGCCCTTAAAAATACCGCCGTTAATTGCGTCGTCGCCTACTGCTACCACTATTTTAGGGGTAGGTGTGGCTGTGTAAGTTCTGATTAAAGCCTCTTTCATATTGCGAGATACCGCGCCGGTTACCATTAGCATATCTGCGTGCCTGGGTGAGGCTACAAAATGGATGCCAAAACGCTCTATATCATAATAAGCATTAGAAAGAGCGGTTAATTCTTGTTCACAAGCATTAGTGGAACCGGCGTCTACTTCTCTGATAGCCAAAGAACCGTTAAAAAGTTTTTGTACATATTTTTCTAGCTTTTTGCCAATAATTTCAATGTTTTGATCTTTTAGCACCTGCTCATCAATAACGGTTTTGGGGGTTGTGAAAATCTTTTTATAAAGCTTTAACATAGAAATATTTTAAATTTGAAATAATTTGGCTAATATTAGCTATTTTTATTTTTAATTAACCAACCACAAAAATTTTAACCTTTTTTTCTATTAAATACAAGTCAAAAAAATGTATAATTTGTGGAAAAGAGGTGAAAATAATCTTGATGCTAAAACTGGTATTGCGCAATCCTGATTTTTAATCTAAGTATTAGATATGCAAAAATCAAGAAAAAAAATAGGTATAGCTTTTGGCAGTGGCGGCGTGCGCGGTCTTGCCCACATTGGTGCGTTGAGATGTTTGTTAGACAATAATATTCCCATTGACTATCTGGCGGGTACTAGTGTTGGTGCGTGGGTAGCTAGTCTTTATGGTTTACATCAAGACTTTGCACAAGTAGAAATGGCCACTGTTGGTTATCAAAAAGAAAAAATGCGCGCCATGATTGAACCAACTGTTAAGGGTGGCTTAATTAAAGGAAAAAAAATTGAAGCGTTTTTGCAACAATGGTTTGGTAATACAATTTTCGAAAACACAAAAATTCCCACTACCGTAGTGGCGGCTGATTTAGTGAGCGGCAAAGAAGTGTTGTTTGCGACTGGGCCAATCACCACAGCGGTGCGCGCCAGTATGGCCATTCCTTTTATATTTGCACCTGTACATTATCAAAATATGATCTTGGTTGATGGTGGTATTGTTAATCCAGTACCAGATGATGTAGTGCGCAAAATGGGCGCAGACGTTGTTATTGCTATCAATCTTGACCGCTTTACTGATGCTGAGGATTTTTCTACAAAAAAATTAAGTTTACGTAATGTTGCGGGTCGCTCTTACTTTATTGCCCGCCATACACTTGCCGCTCAATCACAAATTACAGCTGATGTGATTATAGAACCACACATGACATCTTTGGGTTTTAAGGTTTGGAAAGAATATTTTGGTAAAAAAAAATTATACCCTCTGGTAACGGCTGGATACAAAGCCATGAATGAAAAAATAGATATAATTAAAAATTTAATTTAAACCGCCTCAGCCTGATAACATTCTTGGTGATAGATAATATTTTTATAATGGGCATGGACGGACTTGAACCGTCGACCTCACGAATGTGAATCGTGCGCTCTAACCAGCTGAGCTACACGCCCGTATGGACCTGGGCGGACTTGAACCGCCCACCTCAGCAATGCGAATGCTGCGCTCTACCAGATGAGCTACAGGCCCGGAAAGCTTATTTATCCTAACAGATTATCTTTCAAAAGCAAATTCAAAATCTTTTTCTTGACTCCGATACTTTACTTTGATAAAGTAGTAATATGTTTGAAAAAATTATCCAATTAACCGGAAAAAAGAAAGGGCTAACCAGCATTATTCTTGCCGGCGTGCATGGCAATGAAAAATGCGGAGTGATAGCGCTAAAAAAAATTTTACCTAACTTAAAAATTGAAAAAGGACGTGTCTTTGTAGGTTTCGGAAATCCGCGCGCCTTAAAAACCAATAAGCGCTTTACAGAAGCCAATTTAAACCGCATGTTTAAAAAAAACAGCCTGCTTTCCAAAAAAGAAAAGGAGAGCTACGAATATAAACGGGCGCAATTTTTAAAAAAATACCTCCGCAAAGCTGACGCTCTGCTTGATTTACACGCCACCACTACCACCAACAGCAAGCCGTTTGTGATTTGTGAAAAAAACTCCAAAAAAATTGTAAAATATTTACCGGTTCGTCTTGTGGTTTCGGGTTTTAATAAAGTTGAACCGGGTGGAACGGATTATTACCTGAATAATTTGGGAAAAATAGGAATTTGTGTGGAGTGCGGCTATAATCAAGATCCAAAATCTGTAAAAGTGGCGCAAAAAAACATTTTAGCTTTTTTAAAGGCGCGTGGACACCTTGTTAATAATTTGCAACCAAAAAAACAAAAACATATTCGCATGTACAGTTTATATCTTACCAAAACAAATAATTTCACCTTAGCAAAATCGTTTGTTAATTTTGAAAAAATAACTAAAGGACAACTGGTTGGTTTGGATGGAACAAAAAAAGTACGTGCTAAAAAAAATAGTATCATCCTTTTTGCGTGCAATAGAAAAAAAAGCAATGAAGAAGCTTTTTTGCTTGGTAAAAAAGAAAGGGCTTGGTTT
>MHKJ01000034.1:3926-12707 GCA_001818355.1 Candidatus Kerfeldbacteria bacterium RIFOXYC2_FULL_38_9
AGCCCCTGTTTTTTAAAGTCTGCGGGTCATGATGACCCGCCCGGTACCATCAGTGTACCGGGCAACCACCCGATACCCCTCTTGAAGGTACCAGGTGTAGGTCACCGATGGTGGCGGTCCCTCCTTGGTGCGCACCGCCCCGCGCACCAGCCCTTGGCGAAGAAAATCCTCCCTCCGCCTCTGGAAAAGTTCGCGTGCAATTCCCTGCCCGCGAAAATTTTCCAAAACCCCCATTTCGGCCTGATAAGCGACCCTTTCGTCGCCCAGCAGGCTGGTTGAAATTCCGAGTTTTTGCTCCAACTCGGAAACAATGATCGGGTACCCCCAACAAAACCCGATCACCTTTTTATCAACCAGTGCCAACCAGCATGAGCTGGTCAGTGTAATCTCGTGCCGCAGGTCTTCGTAGACCTGTTCACGAGACCAGTCTTCAAACCACGGACTGCCCGCAAAGACAGCCCGGTAACACGCAATCAACTCCTCTGCAAGAGGAGTGCTGATGTCTTTTGAAAAAAAATCAACAAACGAAATTTTCATTTTTTTCCTCCTTTCAAAAAATCTCAAAAACAAAAACCCCTCCAACTACGGAGGGTGCTGACTTTATATTTAGTAGAATAAAAAATATCAAGACATTTCTCTCCGTAATTGGACAGAACTGTGATGATGTAATCTTTCGATGATGATTTTATAACCGCCTTCTTTGCCGTTTAGCCATTTGGCCACACGCGCAACTGTGGTGGAGCTTAAACCGGTTTCCTTTTCAATTACCAAATAAGGCGCTTTTTCCATTAGCATTTCTGCGGCTTTAAGACGCTTCCCAAACTCCTCAATTTCTTTTGCAGTCATTAAATCACGCAAAAAATGCCTAGCCTCATCTGCTGTTTTTAGGGCTAAAATTGCTTGAATAAACCTCTTATTTTCTGTGTTTTTCCAATTCATGTTTTCACTTTATCATACTAAAGCAAAAAGTCAAGTCAAAAAATATACTTTTTTGTTACACCTCTTCTTTCTTAGAAATTACCAAAGTATAAATACACTTTAATTTTAGTAAGACTATTTTGTCAATACACTTTAATTTTAGTAAAATTTTTTGGCTAAAATACAACAAAACTTTAAAATATCGTGGAACTAATAATATGCCCCTGAGAGGAGTCGAACCTCTGTCTAGGCGTTAGGAGTGCCTTGTTCTATCCGTTGAACTACAGTGGCTCTTGCTATATTACCTCAAAAGAAGGTGATAAAACTGAGCAGATAAAGTATTCATGACGCCTTGAGTGTGATCAAAATAAAACAAAACAGTCATTACTCCTAATAAAAAAAGGCTCAAAATCCCAATAAGATGCAGGTCTTTCTTTAAATAAAGTTTATTTTTTTGCATATTCTTATTAAATACGATTTTGTTCTTTTTGACAAGGCGGTAGCAATTGAGTAGTTTAACTATATCTGTTATATCTAAGATATTAGTATAAAATATATGACTATGTTTTCAAAAAACACCGAGGAACAAAATTTCAAACCGGCCGCGCCTGGAGAAACCGTCATTGGACAAACGGTACGCGTGGAGGGCACCTTTGAGAGTGAGGATGATATGCAACTTGACGGCGTGATTAAAGGAAACGTAAAAACCACTAAAGACATTACGGTGGGCAAAGAAGCAAAAATCGAAGCTGAGATGCAAGCCGCCAATATGTCTGTCAGTGGAGAAATTAAGGGCAACATCACTGTTTCCGGAACTTTAAAATTATTTCCTTCAGCAAAAATTTACGGTGACATCACTACCGGAGTTTTGTCTGTAGAAAGCGGAGCCCTATTGCAAGGCCAGTGTAAAACAGAAGGAACGGAAGTGAAAATTGATTCGGAAAAAACGGAAACATCTGTTAGCGAAGCTTAAAAATTTGCGGCTGTTTTTATGTATTTTTATTTTTACGATAAAATTACCCAAGATAAAAGATGTACTGCCTTGGTTAGTAGCTTTGAAACTAAATTGGTAGATTTGGGAATTGCCGGACGCACGGAAAAACTGTCTTTGTTTAAAAATGCCGCCGAACTGGTAGAACAGGGGGTGAAAACCGGCGCCAAAACTTTAGTGGCTGTGGGAGATGATGCCACTTTTTTAAATTTAATACCCTTGGCCGCAAAACACCATTTGACTTTTGGATTTTTGCCGGTAGTACCCAATTCTCGGTTTGCCAAAATTCTCGGTTTGCCCGCCGGGACAGAAGCGTGTGTGTCTTTGTCGCGACGCATAACCGTTACGTGTGATTTGGGAAAAATAAATGATACTTATTTTTTTGGTTCCTTAACCGTAATAAATAATAACAATCTGTCTTTGCGGTGCGATCAAATGTATTCTGTTAAATCCAACACACCGGAAAATTTAATTCAAATTATGAACCTGGGGGATGTCTTTGGTAAAAATTTAAAAAAATTAAATAACATTTCAGACGGAAAACTAGAGGTGGTGATTACAGAAAAAACAAAAGGCGGTTATTTAAAAAAATTTAAAGAGAAAAAGAAAAACAGCGTTATTTTCGCAAAGAGCATTGAAGCTGTTTCACCAAAAGACCAAACCTCTACTCTGGTGGCTGATGGAATTTGTACTGTTAATACTCCCTGTACCATCAGTGTCGTTCCCCAGGCTCTGCATTTGATTGTAGGCAAGGATCGTCTTATCAATTGACAAAAGGCTTAGAAAACCGTACTGTTTTAAGGTTATGAATATTACCGAGCTTTATCGTGAATTAAAAATGACCAAAGAAGAGTTTTTAGAGTTGGTACACGAACTCGGTTTTGATATTGGACAAAGAGCAATTAAATTAGATGATGCGCAAGCCATAAAAATTATTGCGGCTATTAAAGAAAAAAGAAAAAAAGATCATAAAAAAAGCATTTTTACTGAAGAATCGCAGGTTGTGCCGGAAGCAAAAATCACCACCGGTAAAGAATTGCAACTGCCGGAGAAAATTACAGTGAAAAATTTTGCGGAAAAATTAGGAAAAAGAGTATCTGATGTAATTGCGGTTTTAATGAAAAACGGCATGATGGTTACCATTAACGAGTCTTTAGAGTATGAAACCGCCGCCATTATTGCTGAGGATTTTGGTTATGTGCCGAAACTGTCTTTGGAAGAGGTGGGTGCTGAGAAATTAAAAAAACACTCAACTTTGGTGGCAGACACTATTGAAAAAGAAGAAATAAAAAATCTTGAATCTTGTCCGCCGGTAATTGTAATTATGGGACACGTGGATCACGGCAAAACCACTTTGCTGGATACTATTCGTAAAACCAACGTAGTGGGCGGCGAAGCCGGCGGTATTACTCAACACATTGGCGCTTATCAAGTACAAAAAGGCGACAAAATTTTAACCTTTATCGACACCCCAGGACACGAAGCTTTTACTACCATGCGTTCTCGCGGAGCGCGCGTGGCGAATTTAGCTATTTTAGTAGTAGCCGCCGATGATGGCTTAAAACCGCAAACCATTGAGTCTATCAATATTTTACAAGAAGCAAAATTGCCCTTTATTGTGGCAATTAACAAAATAGACAAACCAGGTGCGGATGTAGAGCGCGTCAAAAAAGAACTCTCCGAGTTAAACTTAATTCCTGAAGATTACGGCGGCAACGTAATCTGCGTACCGCTTAGTGCCAAAAACAATAAAAATGTAGACGGCTTGTTAGACACTTTGCTTTTGGTGGCGGAAATGGAAAAAGAAAAAATTCAAGCCAATCCAAAAGGACAGACCGTGGGTTCGGTCATTGAATCACACGTAGATAAACATACCGGGCCTATTGCTACTATTCTTATTCAAAATGGCACTTTAAAAATTGGCGATATTATGCAAATAGGTAATATTCCTGGCCGCGTCCGTTCTATGAAAGATTGGAATGGGCAAAATGTTAAAGTTGCCACTCCGGCCATGCCGGTGCAAGTTTTGGGTTTAAAAAATGCTCCGGTGGTAGGCGATATTATGCAGGTAGTGAAAGACAAAAAAATTCTAAAGCAAGGCGTAAAATCATATAATTCTTTTTCTTTTTTAACTCAAATCAAAAAAGAAGAAGACAAAAATAAAACCTCTCTGTGCTTAATCTTGCGTGCAGACAAATTAGGCTCTTTGGAGGCTATCGTACAGGCTCTTTTGGGCATTAAACACAAAGAGGTGGATATTGATATCATGCAAAAAGGCTTGGGTAGTATTACCGAAAATGATTTTTCTTTAGCCAAATCCACCAAAGCTCTGGTTTTGGGTTTTAATGTTGGCGCTACTATCGGCGCGGAAAAATTTGCTTTTGATGAAAATATTGAACTGAAAAAATTCAAAATTATTTATGAACTTTTAGATTTTGCCAAAGCGCAATTGCAAAAACTTTTGAAAAAAAATATTACTTACAAAAAAATTGGGTCTTTAAAAATATTGGCGGTCTTTAAAACAGAGACTAAACACGTGGTAGTGGGAGGAAAAGTAGAAGAAGGTGTCTTGAAAAAAGGCGCGCCTTTAAAAATTTTACGTCAAAATAAAATGGTGGGAGAGGGTGTTTTAAGCCAACTGCAAAAAGACAAAAAAAATATTAGCGAAGTAGCTAAAGGCAGTGAATGCGGCTTGCGTATTGATGATTTAAACGACGCCCAGGCAGGAGATGTGGTGGAGGCTTATGAAGCAGAGGAAACCGAACAAACTTTAACCTAAACATGGATAAAATTCGCAAGATAAACACTCTTATTCATCATTGTTTTGGAACGGTCATACAACAAGAGGTGGAGTTGCCTTTGGGTACTTTTGTGACTATTACTAAAGTAGAAACCGCCCTGGATTTAAAAACCGCTGTGATTTATATTACGGTTTTGCCAGATCATAAAAGAATATCAACCATAAAAAAACTCAACTCTCGTTTAGGCCGCTTACAAAAAGCAGTGAACAAAAAACTGCTTTTGCGGCAGGTGCCTAAAATTCTTTTGGAGCTGGATCGGGGCATTATCAATGCTCAGCGAGTTTACGAAGCAATGGACAAAAAAAGAAATTAGAAACTAGCTTGACAAGAACGGCTGTTTTTTATATGGTAGCAAGCTCTCTAAAATTTTGAGAGTACAAGCTTTATGAAAAAACAATTACCGATAATTTATCAAAATATTTTAACGGAGATCACCGCCTCTCAGCATGTAATGTTGGTTACACACCAAAATCCAGATGGTGATGCGGTAGGATCTACTTTGGCCATGGCGCATTTTTTGGAAAATATGCAAAAACCATATACTTGTTTTTGCGTAGACGCGCCACCAAAAAGTTTGGCTTTCTTGCCTGGTGTTCTTAACATCAGCAACAACCCAGATCATTGGCTGGCAACCCGAGCTAAATTTGATTTACTGATTGCTTTAGACGCCGGCGATTTAAAACACGCGGGCATTACGGATTATTTAGTAAAACTTAAACATAAATTTAAAATAATTAATATTGATCATCATGTTACTAATAAAAATTTTGGTCATCATAATTTAGTAGATCCCACCGCTTCTTCCGCTTGTGAAATTGTTCATGAATTCTTGTCTGCCATTAATGCGTTAAATAAAAAAATAGCCGATTGTTTGCTTACCGGTTTAATTACCGATACCGGCGGGTTTACTAATTTAGCAACCAATGCCTCGGCGATTGGGATCGCTTCCAAGCTTTTACTGCAAGGCGCTAATTTGCCAAAAATTACTACTCATACACTACAAAACAGATCAGTTTTTTCCTTGAGGCTTTGGGGCAGAGCTTTGGAGCGTTTACAAACATCACCTTCGGGTATGGTGGTGACGGTTATTACTCAAAAAGATCTAACCGATTGCCATGCCACTGAAGAAGACGTTAGCGGCGTGGCCAATTTTTTAAATTCTCTTGATGAACAAAAAGATGCGCGGGCAATTTTGGTATTAACGGAACAAAACAACAACAAGGTTAAAGGAAGCTTGCGTACTACGCACCCGTTGATGGATGTGGCCAAATTTGCTACAATATTAGGTGGAGGTGGGCACAAAAAAGCGGCCGGCTTTACCTTAAGTGCCAAATTGTTTGAAAAAAACGGCAAATACTATCTTCAAAAATTAACCAATAAATAATGCACACCGCTCACAACTACTTAATTCCTACGGTTATTGAAAAATCCTCTTATGGGGAAAGGGCTTATGATATTTATTCTCGTCTTTTAAAAGAACGAATAATTTTTGTTGGTTCTCCGATCGATGACGCAGTGGCCAACACTATTATTGCTCAACTTTTATTTTTAGAGTCACAAGACGCCAGTAAAGACATTAAGTTATACATCAACTCACCTGGCGGTTCGGTAACTGCCGGCTTGGCCGTATATGACACCATGCAATATATTAAGCCGGATGTATCCACCATTTGTGTGGGCATTGCCGCTTCCATGGCCGCCATTTTACTTGCGGCGGGCACTAAAGGCAAAAGATTTTGTTTACCCAACGCGGAAATTATGATCCATCAAGTAATGGGCGGCACAGAGGGTCAGGCCAGTGATATTAAAATCGGAGCCGAACACATTTTAAAAGTTAAGGCCCGTTTAAACAAAATTTTGGTAAAACACACCGGACAATCTTTGGGTAAAATAGAAAAAGATACGGACCGAGATAAATTCATGGAAACAGAAGAGGCAAAAAAATATGGTTTAATAGATAAAATAATTACTTAGTTTTTAAATATGAATCAAGAATACCTGCATCCCATTACCTATATTACAGACTGTCGAGATGACAACACCTTGGGCCGCTTAAGAACCAGGGTTTCCACTCTTTTTTCCGGCAGTAGCGTGGTTTTTGTGCGTGTTTCTTCTAATTTAAGCTCAGCTGATGTGGAGGCCGCTATCAATTTAGTGGATATTATTGATGCTTACGATGGCCATCCGGGAATTATTTTGGTAAATGTAGCTCCCAGAAACGGCAATGCTAAAAGATGGCCCAACGGTACGCCTTTTGGTTGGTTGCAACTGGGGAACTTGGCTATTTTTACCACTATTGACGGCTACACTTTGAGTTTAATTCAAAAAGTTTTAAAACAACAATTAACCGTTAAAATTTACGACATTCCTACTTGTGTGCCTAAAATGGACTTAAGTGCGGAAACCCAAAAACGCATCATTAATACTCAATTTAGAAGTTTTGATTATTTACCTCGGTTGGCGGCAGAAATAGTTCACGGCAGACCACTGCCTATTACAGAAACTTTTTCAGAAATTCCGATTATGCCGCTTTCTACCTGCTGGATAGACTCTTTTGGCAATATCAAAACCAATATTTTACCAGAAGAAATAGATTTTAAGGTTGGCGAAGATCGTGTTTTGCGTGTGGGTGAAAACAAACAATTCCGTTTACCTTGTTATGAACGCTTAAAAGACATTCCCGACAATGTGGCCGCTCTTACGGTTGGCAGTTCCGGCTTAGGTGATAAGCGATTTATTGAAATCATGAAACAAGGCAAAAGCGCCGCTTGTGAACTCGGCCTCACCACCGGCGAACAACTACGATATATAAAGTAATTTGCGTTTATACTGCGTATATAATACCGATATTGGTAGGATATGCGCAATGTTTTCGCATATAAACCAGTTAGATGACATATTTGGCGGCCATGTGTTATGATGGTGTCTACTAGTCATCAACATGGGGGTACGAAAATAATTAATATATTAAGAATAATCCATCTATGCCATCATTTGATAATCTTCGGAGAATATTCAAAAAAGAAACTAAGCACGAAAGCACGGCAACTGATAGTGAATCGTTACGGATTGAATCTTTACGGGCGCGTATTAAAGAGCTTGAAAAGGAACGAAACAATCTATTGAAAGGGCCTTCTTATGAATCACATCCTCTTTATGCATCAGGGGATTCTCAGAGACGAGAACTAAACCGTAATATTGAGAGAATCAATCAGGAAATTGAAAATTTACATAGAGAGATACAGGGTCAGCCTCCACTATTATTTAACGACAGCGAGAGACCATACTAGACGTTTTTGGCACGGATCTGTAAATAGAGAATTAATCTTAGGTCGCCAAATACAACATCTAACAGCGCGTATGCGACCACCTTTTAAAGAGGTGTTTTTGCATTTTGGGTGAGATGGGTTTAGGATAAGTCTGTTGGCATTTAATAACCAATTGCCTCGCTCGAATTATGATTGCTTACGCAATTTTATCATAATTCGGCTCGGCAACTGCGCATTACGCGCGAACGTTAGGTGAAATAAATTTTTAACTCTTAATATGAATTACGTTGATTTATTAGGTTATGTTGCTGGCATTTTGGTTGTGAGTTCTCTTTTACCACAAACTATAAAAAGCTGGAAAACAAAATCAACTAAAGATCTATCACTTTTACGTTATATTATATATGTCATAGGTATAATCCTTTGGCTTACTTATGGCATTATAATCAAAAATGGACCAATGTTACTAATGAACAGTATTGCATTAATATTGGCAAGTTCTATTCTTTATTTAAAAATACGACATGGGTAAAAGAGTTAAAAATTTACTTCCCCTAACTACCTATATACCAGTCAATGAAAAGGTGCGGATAAATGGTTAATCTGGTTCCTGATATGGTGGATTGTTTTTTCAAACTGCATGAATAATACGTGTTATTTTGTTCATGGTAGCAACCAGGGCGACTCGATATGGCTTTCCTTCTGACCTTTTCTTTTGGAAAAATCGTTGAAATTACTAGCAAGGATTCAAATCGAAAAATATCAACCTGTGTCAATCCGGTTGCTTTTTGGCTTATTTGTG
>MHKJ01000034.1:12722-50920 GCA_001818355.1 Candidatus Kerfeldbacteria bacterium RIFOXYC2_FULL_38_9
TAAGTGTTTGCTAACGCAACGGTAATGGCGCGAACGATGTGCGAAATAGTAAACTTTTTATGACAATGAACAAAGTTTTAATCATAGGGATAAGTGGAACAGGTAAAACAGGGTTGGCAAAAAAAATATCCGATTTTTTAAAAATTCCAGTCACCCATTATGACGAGTTTGTTTGGGATGAAAACTGGAATGAAGTGGATGAAAAAATAGTAGAGCAAAAATTGGAGGAGGTTATCAAAAAGGATGGGTGGATTATTGAGGGTTTTATACACCCAGCCGCTAAGAGCAAATTAAAAAATGCTGACACTGTAATTTATTTAGATTATTCTGGCTGGCAAGCATTTTTGGGCGGTTTAAACAGGTGGTGGATATACCGAGGTAAAACAAGGCCGGAGATGGCAGCTGGGTGTATTGAAGATTTTAACTGGAATTATTTAAAAGTCATGTGGAAACGTGCAGAAAGACAGGAAATTGAGGAAACAATCAAAGGATTTGAAAATAAAATGATTCGCCTAAAAACAAGAAGCGAGACGGATAATTTTCTTGCCAAACTGCTTGCGAAGTAAAAAGTTTACTACACCGCACAACAGCCGATATGCGGTTCAAGAAAAAGAATGATAAATATTTTCAGCGGATACTTTTTTCTCTCACCCATATTTCGCACAAATTTAATTTTTAAGGAGTGTGCGAAACATCGCATATCGGCGTTAGACGAAATAAATTTTTTATCTTAGTGGTAATTTTAGGGTTTTGGTGATATAAATAAAAACAGAAAATTTTATTTTTAATTTATTTAAAGAGGGGTAACAAGGAATTTTTTCTTCTTTTATATTTTTCAATGGAGGAAGAAAAAAGTTATTTAATTTTAAAAGCTATGAAAAATATTGGAGTTTTAATTTATACATACAACAGAGTTGATGATGCTAGAATAAATTTAGACATCATTAGGAATGTTTGGGAAAAATCCAAGCATTTTAAAAATGTAAAAATAGTTCACTCCTTCAATGGTGAAAAAAGCTGGTATGCGAAGAAGGAATTAGAAAATGATTTAGTGGTTTTGAAAAATAGCTGGCATTTTCAAGGGGCATCTGATTTAATTGACGCTGGAATCAAGACATTTCAAAAAAAGTATACAAATATTGATTATGTTATTGTATTGGCTTCTGATGCTTGGCTGATAAAGCCCGAGTATGTGAAAAACCTGATTAGCAGAATGAAAAATGATGAATTATATTTAGCAACTTGTTCATGGGGACTTCCCGACAGAGACAATGTCGCTGATGTTGGCGTGGCTGTTGATTTATTTATAATCGATTTGAAGTGGGCAACAAAAAATAAACTGTTTCCAATTGCATATGGAAAATTTCAGAAAAAATACAAAGATTTGTTTGCCTATCAAAAAGCTGACAATATTATGCTGGAAAAATTATTTTTGGCACGATATTTGGAAGCTATTAGCAGATCCGAAAAAATTGATGGCATTGCAAGAAAAATTGCGATTGAAAAAACCTTATTACTAAAGGACAGAGAGCCTGTGCATAGTAGTATTGATAAAAAAGGAAATTGGGTTAGAAAAATGTATTGGCCTAAAATGGGACTGCTAACACATCACGAACCAGAACCAAAGAGAAATATTTTAAAAAAAAAGAAAATCAGCAATGGTAAAAATGTTGAACTTTTACTAAAAAGTAAAGATTTGTCATATTTTAACAATGGTATTTCTAAAATGAAACATAATTGCAATTAAGGAGTTTTGGGTTCGGGCATTCACCCCTTAATCCCTTGGTTTACTCTTTTTTTGATTTTTTTGGCAATTTATTGCTCTGTTTGTTGATTTTGCAGTTCATCAAATGTATCAGCTTCAATCCAAAATCCCCGACTGATATCATGATGTCTATAGCGCGGGTTGACATAATTCCTTAATATGGTATACTATAAATACTTCATTAAACCATATTAAGTATTTTCCATGACCTCTCTATCACTTATTATAAAAGCTCGTTTGGAAGAAAAACTGACTAAACTCAACAAACTCCGTCCCCTGCCAAAATCGACAATGCTGAAACTTCGAGAAAAATTCCAGATTGAAATGACTTACAATTTATTGCTCAATCCGTAGAGCGCTCGCTTGATATCTACCTCAAAACTTTAACTCCCGCCACCACTAAACAGGAGAAATTTTGACACTCACGGACATAGCTAAAAACACTCATTTCTCTGCCAAATATTTAAACTTACTTGCAAGGCAGGAACTGGCTAACATCGAAAGAAGCCGTTGAGCGATACTTGAAAAATAGGACAAGACAACGAAAAGTGTAACAAAATTCATTTTATAATCAATACACGATAACTATATGAGTGATTTTACTCCGGAACAATTAAACCTTATCTCTAACATTGAACATGCTTTTGAAAATGTCACAAGGGAAGATGGTAAAACACTACATGAAGCCTTCGCTGAAGATCAGTATCTTTCAAAAGAAGAATGTCTTGAAGCGAGAAAATTAGATACCGATACCCGCTGGCAAGACGTGTCAGATGAAATGATAAATGAAATACCGAGCCCATTTTCTTTTTTAGATGGCAAAGGAAGACGTTATTACCTGCCGGCCTTCATGCGGTTTGGCGTAAAATATCCTAACCACTATGCTACCAGCATGCTGATTTATATCCTTTATCCATTTACCAGCACACAAGGTGAAAAACAAAATTGGACAGTTGAATCACTAGTGCAAGATTTTAAATTTAATAAACAGCAATGTCGAGTTATTTTTGATTTTCTAAAAAACATATGTGAAGATGAATTTTTGTTAAAAAAACCTGAATGGGTTAAGGCGTTGCAAGAGTGGCAACGATTATCAGAATAAAAACAGAAAATACATCGTACAGCAAAAAAATATTTATTCTATAAACCTCTCACTCCAAAACTAGACTAACTCCAATTAAAAAATAATTGAAATCAAAAACTATGTCAGAAAGACCATTTTTAGATAAACTGTATACTTCTCAAGAAAAAAAATTACCAGAAAATGTTATAAGAATTAAAAAACCGGAGGGAATATATCGTTTGGTGTTGTCTGACAGCCATGCAACCCAAGAAAGCGTGTCCACAGTCGATGGTTCAGATGGTGTGATCCTTGAAGGTGATGTAATTATATTTGGTGATTTTAATTATAGTGATCCTAAGATTGCCAAAAGAGCTATTGAGACAGCGGCCAGAAGAGATGAACAGTACAAAGATATTATTCTCTGGTGTCAACAAAATGATAAACCAATCTATTATACTGATCTACAATACATCAAACTTATTCCTTTTATCCAAAAAATATTACGGGGCTTGGAATTTGGTGTTGCGGCTAATTTGCTGATGCGTTTTGGGGTTAATATTACAAAAAAGCCGATCAACAGAAGAGATTTTCTTAAATTGACTGCCGGCGCTTTTTTGGCAACCCCAACCCTGGAGGATTTTCTTTTTATTCTTGATAAAGACAACAACCACCATACCAGCGCTGTTTCTGCAACCAGGGATAGGCTTGGAGAGGTAAATGAAAAAATGCATCCGGAAACCCATGCTATTATCAGAACATTGCGTAATTGCCTAATGGCACAAAAATGGAAAACCATTATGCAAATTAGCGCTACATCCCAAACAGGACACAAACCCGAAATCGCACAAGTAGTCGGAGCGATGCATACCGGCATTGAGGACGCTCTTAATGAAGACGACAGTGAACGAATTGCTACCATAAAACAACTCCTGTCTGTGCCGGGGCTTGAAGAAGATAGAAAAAAAATAGCAAGTATTGCCCGCGTTCTTTATTCGAAAAAAACGCAAACTTGGGTGGTAACAGAATATCAAGACCCACTACTTAAGCCGTTGGAAAAATAAAATTTGATATGCTTTTGCTGAACTTGACCTTAGGTCTTTTTTGAGTTACACTATAAAAGCAAACTAACGAACTAGACGAAATCTTAATAAAGCAAAGGTTTGTGTAATTATTTGTTGAAATTTTCCTAAAACATGATAAAAAAACACCTTGACGGTAAAGTTTGGAACGATAAGTAATTGGTTTTTTATTACACAAAAACTTTAGTGTTTCGTCTCTAACACTAATAAATATGGAAATTATTATTGGGGTGATGGCTGTGGCCGTGGGTCTGGTTTTGGGTTGGATTTTAAGACAAGTAAAAGCAACAGCCAACCAAAATTCTGCGGAAATGAAAGCAGAAAACCTGTTAAAAGAAGCGAAGGCCAAACAACAAGAAACCTTGGTGGAGGCCAAGGAAAAAGCAATTACAATTATTGATGAGGCTAAAAAAGAAGAACAAGAACGTCGTCAAGATTTGCAAAAAATGCAACAACGCTTGGAAGATCGAGAAAACAAATTTGACGAAAAATTGCTGGATTTAGAACAAAAAAAAGAATCTTTGCAAACTAAAGCTGAAGAAATAACTCAGGTAAAAAATGAAGTTTTAAAAATTAAAAAAGAACAGTTGGCTAAACTGGAACGCGTGGCCGGTCTGGATCGTGAACAAGCTAAAGAGGTTTTGTTAACAAGTGTGGAAAAAGAAAACAGCGAAGCTTTGGCCTCTCGTATAAAAAAACTGGAAACTCAATCTAAAGAAGCTTATGACGAAAAAGCGCGGCGCATCCTTACTGATGCCGTACAAAGATGCGCTCTTTCTCATGCCGCCGAAACCACCTCCACTGTTTTAAACCTGCCGTCAGACGAAATGAAAGGAAGAATTATTGGTCGTGAGGGTCGCAACATCAGGCGCTTGGAAGAATTAACCGGAGTAGAGGTGGTGGTTGATGATACGCCGGAAACTATTTTACTTTCCGCTTTTTCTCCTATCCGTCGTCATTTGGCTAAGCGCACTTTGGAAAAACTCATGGAAGATGGTCGCATTCATCCTACTAAAATAGAAGAGGTGGTGGAAAAATCCAAAAAAGAACTGGCGGAAGAAATTATGCGCGCCGGTGAAGAGGCTTTATACGAAATGGGAATTACCGGTATTGATCCCAAACTTATTAAAATCCTGGGGCGTTTACGTTATCGCACCAGTTATGGCCAAAATGTTTTGCGTCATTCTTTAGAGGTGGGCGTTTTAGCCGGCTTATTAGCGTCAGAATTGGGAGCAAATGTTCCTTTGTGTCGTAAGGCCGGGCTCTTTCATGATATTGGTAAAGCGTTGGATCATGATATTCAAGGCACTCATCCTGAAATTGGACGTGATATTGGTCGTAAATTTGGTTTTGACCAAAAATTATCTGATGCGGCTTTCTGTCACCACGAAGATCAACCGCCGACTCTGGAGGCGATTATTGTGCAGGTGGCTGATTGTATTTCCGGCGGTCGTCCAGGAGCACGCAAAGACACCTACGAACAATATATTCAACGCCTGGAAGAACTGGAAGGAACAGCGACCGCTTTTGAGGGTGTAGAAAAAGCTTATGCTATTCAGGCTGGTCGAGAAATTCGAGTATTTGTAGAATCAGAAAAAATCAACGACCTCGAAGCTCATCAGTTAGCCAGGGATATCGCTAAAAAAATTGAAGGTGAATTAAAATATCCAGGTGAAATCAAAGTAAATGTTATTCGGGAAACCAGGGTGGTGGAATATGCGCGCTAGTTTATGAATATTCTGATTTTTGGGGATATTATCGGACGACCAGGACGCAAAACCATGCAAAAAGCTCTGCCGGATTTATGTAAAAAGCATCAAGCCGATTTAGTCATTGCCAATGTAGAAAACTTAGCTCACGGCTTTGGTATTACAGATGACACCATTGCCGAAATGCGCCAAGCCGGGATAAATTTTTTTACTACCGGAAACCATATTTGGAAAAACGAAAAAGGAAAAAAACTGTTGGCACAAAATCCCGCTGATATTATTTGTCCGGCCAATGTAACCGGCAATCTCCCTGGCAAAAAAATGGCTGTCATCACGGTCAAAAAAATAAAAATTCTCCTGATCAATTTACTGGGCCAAGTCTTTATGGAAACAAAAGAAGAAAAAATTGTCTCTCCCTTTGAAACCTTTGATCAGATTTATCAAGAAAACGGTCAAGATGCCTTGGTGATTGTGGATTTACACGCAGAAGCCACAGGAGAAAAAAGAGCTTTTTCTTGGTACGTAGATGGTAGGGCCGATATTGTAGTTGGCACCCACACCCACGTCCAAACTACCGATGAACAAATTATGCCAAAAGGTACGGCTTATATTACCGATTTGGGTATGGTGGGCGCGGCAGATTCTTCCTTGGGCATGGAAAAAGAACGAGTTCTAGCAAAAGTTGCCCTTAAAAAAGAAACGCATCTGGAACCGCCTACTCATGCTAAGGCTGGAGTTTTATCCGGCATTTTGGTGGTGGTTGATGAAAAAAAGAAAAAAGTGAAGTCTATTCAGCGCCTTTTACAAAATTATGAATTGACCAATGCTTAAAGCTGTCCTATACTATTGAGGAATAAATAACAACATATTGAGAGGAGGTGAGTTTTATGAATAAAGCCAAATTAGCAGAGGTCTTAGCCGAACGCACAGGCATTTCCAAAAAACAAGCGGAGGATTTTTTAGAAAACTTTGTAGAAGTAGTCAAAGAGTCTTTGGTAAAGGGCGAGGAAGTAACTTTAGCGGGTTTTGGTACGTTTATGGCCAAATTTCGAGGTAGCCGCATGGGGGTTAACCCACAAAATCCATCACAACGCATTCAAGTTCCAGCTGTTACCATTCCTAAATTTAAAGCCGGCAAAAACCTTAAAGACGCATTAAAAAATACAGCTCAAACCGTTTAGTTTAAAATAAATATTATTTTTTCCTTATTTTGTGCGGGTTTTTGTTGTGGATAAAAAAAGTGTAATTTTTTCATATTATTGCTAGGATAAAGTTCTGATGAAAAAAACCGTTTTAACTATTTTGCAAAACTACCCCTTAAGTGCGGTTAAAAAAATCCAGCCCATTGCCATAGGTTGGGTAAATAAAAATTTTTATATTACAACCGACCAAGGAGATTATGTATTACAGCGCTTGGCGCCGGTTTTTGATGAACGCACTATTGAAGATATAGCTCTGGTGGTTGCCCATCTAAATAACAAAAAGGTTCCTACTTTGAAATTAACCAAAACCAAGCGGGGTGGCTGGCATCATAAACACGATGGTCATTTGTGGAAACTGATGCAAGCGATTAAGGGGGAGACTCACGAAGAGATACGATCTGATAAAATGGCCTATGAAGCCGGGCGTGCCTTAGGAGAATTTATTCAAGGCATGAAGGATTTTAATAGCAAACAATTAAAAAACCCTTTGCGCTTACATCAAACCGCTCAAGTTTATGCGGCTTATTTAAAAATCTATAGTCAATTAACTGAGCAAGAAAAAAATACTGCTCTGTTGTCTTGTTTTTCTTATATTAAAGAACAGTTACCACAAATGATGCTACCGGAAAGTCTGCCACAAAGCATTGTGCATGGCGATCCAAAAATTTCTAACATTATTTTTCAAGGAGAGCATGCCTGTTGCATGATCGATTTAGACACCTGTATGTTACACACTCCTTTGGTGGATATTGGCGATGCCATGTGGTCATGGTGCGGCCAGGCGGAAGATTGCCTAGAAAACACTTTTTCTCTCAGTCGTTTTAAAGAAGCCTTGCGTGGTCTTACTCTTTCCTTGGAACTTTCTGCTGACGAAAAAAAATACATTTATCAAGCCCTGCAAATGATTACTTTGGAACTAGCTTCTCGCTTTGCCAAAGATATTGTGGAAGACGCTTATTTCGGTTGGAATCAAAATAAATATTCTTCTCGGAGCCAACATAATCAAGCGCGTGTTCGCAGTTTAGTGCATCTTTCTCTGGATATGTGCGCCAAAAAAGAAGCTATTGAAAAAATTGTCTTTCCACAAAATTGACGAAATGGGCTTTGTTTTGTATCGTTATATAGCTTTAAATGCGCCCGTAGCTCAACTGGATAGAGCGTCTGGCTTCGGACCAGAAGGTTTGGGGGTTCAAGTCCCTTCGGGCGCACCAATAAGGGATCATAGCTCAATGGTAGAGCAGCTGCCTCTTAAGCAGTTGGTTGAAGGTTCAAATCCTTCTGGTCCCACTCTTTCCTTGTGCATAACTTTCTTGTTTTTTCTTGCGACAAAAAAACAAGGTTGTTATAATGATCGCGCTTTTAAAAAATAAAATAAAAATATGCCAAAAGTAAATTTTAAAGATGACGACTTAATAGTAGAGGCCGAAATCGGCGCCAACCTAAAAGAGGTGGCTCAAGCAGAGGGTGCGAGTATTCCCTTTGGATGCGAACAGGGCGTGTGCGGAACTTGTTTGGTAAAAATTGTAGAAGGAGAAGAAAACGTCTCTGATGTTTCTGACCAAGAAAAAGAAACCTTGGAATCCATGGGGGCGGAGCCAGGAGAACGTTTGGCGTGTCAGTGTCAAATTGAAGGAGACATAACCGTAACCAGCGCTCACTAAAATAAATGGTGTTGGCACCAAAAAAAATATTTTTTGTAGACCTAGCCAAAACCTTGGGTATTATTTTAATTGTCTTTACTCACCTTAACCAAAATTTTCATTTTTTTAACGCCCTCTATTTAACTTATCAAAAAAAAGAACTCTTTTTTGTTTTGGAAAGAATGGCTTATGTTGCGGGTCATGTGGGCGTCAGCTTGTTTATCGTGGCCAGCGGTTTTGGTTTAACCTATTCTCTGCTAAACAAAACCAATCCGAACTGGAAAAAATGGCTGATCAAAAAAATCATCCGCATCTACCCTTTGTTTTGGTTAAGTTTTTCTGCTTTCTTTTCTTTAAGCATCGTCAATTCTTGGTGGCGTCATGGTTATTTGGTTTTTCCTATTGGTAAAAAAGAGTTAATCACCACCCTGTTGGGCGTGCAGGCTTATTTTGGTTATTGGGGCGGCCACCTTAATCCGGTTTATTGGTTTTTGTCTTTAATTTTGGCTTTATATTTAATCTTTCCTTTTTTATACCTGCTTTTAAAAAAAAGGCCGCGGTTAAGTTTGGTTTTGTTGTTTTTTTTAAGTTTGGCCACAGGCTTGCCTTTGCTTAATCATTCCATGGAAGTTTTTCGTTTTATTTTTATTCCTCATTTATTTGAATTTTATAGTGGTATGTTTTTGGTTTTTTGGTATCAAAAAAGACTGTCAACAAAAAAACAATCTTGGCATGGTTTGTTTTCCTTGGGCTTATTTATTGCTATTTTTATCATTTATTATTTATTGAAACAAAATTATCTGACTGTTCTTTTGGTAATCACCGCCGGCCCCTTATTATTTTTTACCTTTTATTCTTGGGAAAATCCCAACCGAAATCATTACTGGCAGTATTTAGTGGAAAAATTAGCCAAATATTCTTTTGCTGTTTTTCTTTTTCATTTGCCTTTAATCAACTTGCATCAACTGCTTAAGCCCTCGCCAATTTTTCTCTTGTTTTATTTCCCGCTGGTGGGCATCGTTTCTTTTATGGGCAACTTCATTATAGAAAAAATCACCCCCCGGATTCAAAAATTACTTTTGCCTTAATCTGCCCTTTTTGCTAAAATTCAACCATGATTAAAAATAATTTACAATGGAAAATAGGCGGGGAAGCGGGTTTTGGCATTATGACCCTTGGTGTTCTCTTTTCGCGCATTTGTACGCACGGCGGCTTAAAAACCTTTGCCTATCCTGAATACCCCTCTTTAATTCGTGGCGGACACAATACTTATCAAGTTTTTATCAGCGACCAGCAAGCCACCTCTCAAATTCACGATGTACATCTCTTGGTGGCTTTAAACCAAGAAACTCTAAAATTACACTTGGCAGAGTTAGCGGACGGTGCGGCTGTCATTTATGATCCAGCGGATTTTGGTTCAGAAAGTCCAAAAACAGAGGGCAAGAATGTTGTTTTGGTACCCATAGAAATGAATAAGTTAATTAAAGAAAAAAACGGAAAACCCATAGAACGAAACACTGTTGCTTTGGGCGCATCTTTTGGTTTGTTGAAATATCCTTGGCAGTACGTAGAACAAGCTATCAGGCATTGGTTTAAAGACAAAAAACCCAGTCTGGCGGAATCAAACGTGGCTTTTGCCAAAAATGGCTATGAACTGGCTCAAAAACAAGCAGAAAAATTTGGTTATGTCTTAACAACCATAGATAATGCTGAAAAACAAATGGTTGTTTCCGGCAATGAAGCTATTGCCTTGGGCGCTATTCAAGCCGGTTTGAAACTTTTTGCCGCTTATCCCATGACGCCTTCTTCCGCCATTTTAAGCTCTTTGGCTAAAAACGAAAAAAAATATAACCTCGTGGTGAAACACACAGAAGATGAATTGGCGGCCATGAATTTAATTATTGGAGCTGGCTTTGCCGGGGCGCGTGCCATGACCGCTACTTCTGGCGGCGGTTTTGCTCTGATGACCGAGGCCTTGGGAATGGCCGGCATAGCTGAGGTGCCGGTGGTGGTAATCATGGGTATGCGCGGTGGTCCTTCAACCGGACTGCCAACATGGACATCGCAAGGTGATCTGCGTTTTGTGCTTCATGCCTCACATTCAGAATTTCCTCGCCTGGTTTTAGCTCCCGGAGATGCGCAAGAGTGTTTTTATTTAACCCACCAAGCTTTTAACTTAGCCGAAATCTATCAACTGCCGGTAATTATTTTGGTTGATAAATACGTGCAAGAGTCTTGGCAGTCTATACCACTTTTTAACACCGCCAAACTACAAATAAACCGTGGTAAACTTTTAACCCAAACCCAGTTAGCAAAGCGGGCAGCAGAAGAAATTTTTCCGCGCTACCAACACACCGCAGATGGAATTTCTAATCGCGCTCTTCCTGGGTTGGCCGGAGGTATCCACATTGCTTCTTCTTATGAACATACCCCAGAAGGCTATACCACTGAAGATGAAACAGAAGTTACTGCACAAAATGATAAACGGTTTAAAAAACTTGATGCTTATTTGGCTAAAGATGTCTGCGGCCCCAAACTTTACGGAGCAAAAAAGGCGGATGTGACTTTAATTGGTTGGGGGTCAACAAAGTTGCCTGGCCAGCAAGTTTTGCGCCTGGCAGAAAAACAAAACATTTCAGTAAACTATCTTCATTTTACTTATCTTGATCCCTTGCCTATCAATTTGGTACAAACGGCTTTACAGAACTGTCAAAAAACCCTTTGTGTGGAAGGTAACAAACTAGGACAATTTGAGGGGTTGTTAAAACAAAAGATTGGTTTTACTATGACCGGCCATTATCGAGAATATGGAGCGCGGCCGTTTTATCCTGAAAAAATTCTGGAGCAAGTAAAAAAAATTCTATGAATATCTCTTTAGCAAATTTACAAGCACAAGAAAAAATAACCTGGTGTCCGGGGTGTGGTAATTATGGCATCTTAATGGCGGTCAAAAAAGCCTTGGTCGCGCTTAACCGCCCCAGCTATGAAACCTGTTTGGTTACTGGTGTAGGTTGTTCGGGAAAATTTAATCACTTTGTGAAAACTTATTCTTTTGAGAGCTTGCATGGCCGCTCTTTACCGGTAGCAAGCGGGATTTGTTTAGCAAACCACGAACTTAATGTGGTGGCTGTCGGTGGTGATGGCGATGGTTATGGTATTGGTTTAAATCACTTTCTGCATACCATGCGGCGTAATCTCAATTTTACCTATATTGTACACAACAACCAAATTTATGGTTTGACTACCGGCCAATACTCTCCCACCACAGCCAAGGGGACGATTAGCGCATCTTCTCCGTTTGGCGCTTTAGAGGAGCCGGTTAATCCGATTAAACTAGCCCTGGCTTCAAATGCGGCCAGTTTTGTGGCGCGCGGTTTTGCCGGAGATATTAAACAATTAACCAACCTCGTCACCCAGGCCATGCAACATCGTGGATTTTCTTTTATTGATGTTTTGCAACCATGTGTGACCTTTAACAAAATAAACACCTATGAATTCTTTAAAAAAAGAGTTTATAAATTAGAAGATGATAAATCTTACGATAAAACCAATAAAAAACAGGCGGAGGAGCGCTGTTTAGAGTGGGACAAGCGAATTGCAACCGGTGTTTATTTTCAAGCTGATCTGCCAATCTACGAAGATGCTCTTCCTGCTTTGGCCACAACGCCTTTGGTGAAACAAGATATAAAGAATATTGATATTTCTGCCAGTTGCGAAGAATTTGTTTAAAAAACTATTCCTCTGTTTTTGGATTTTTGTATTCGGTTAAAGAGGCGGGGTTTAACATATAACTTAAAGCGGTTTCTTTGGTGATTTCATTATTGCCATAAAGCCGCCTGATGTCTTGATCCATGGTTTGCATGCCAACATTAGCGCTGGTTTGAATAATGGTGTTAATCTGAGAAATTTTATTTTCTCTAATTAAGTTGGAAATAGCCGGAGTGTTTAACATAATCTCTCTGGTTGCTAAACGCCCGCCGTTTTTTCGCGGCAGTAATTGTTGAGAAATAACTCCGCGCAATTCCATGGAGAGTTGAATGCGAATTTGCGGTTGTTGATGGGGTGGAAAAACATCGACAATACGATCAATGGTATCGGCCGCATTACTGGTATGCAGGGTAGCTAAAACCAGATGGCCTGTTTCTGCCACAGTAATTGCGGCCGCGATGGTTTCTAAATCACGCATTTCTCCAACCATAATAACATCCGGGTCTTGTCGTAAAACGTGTTTTAGCCCCTCGGGAAAAGACAAAAAATCAGAGTGGTATTGTCTTTGACGAATTAAGGAGAGTTTGGATTGGTATAAAAACTCAATCGGGTCTTCCAGGGTTACTATATGAGCGCGGCGTTCGGTGTTAATAAGGTTAATCATGGAAGCCAAAGAAGTAGACTTGCCACTACCGGTTGGTCCGGTAACTAAAATTAAACCCTGGCGACCACGAACCAATTTGTACACCACCTCTGGAAATCCCAGTTCTTTCATAGAAGGAATGTTGTTGGCTACTACCCGCGCTACCATGCCAACGCTTTCTTTTTCATAGTGCAAATTAACCCGAAATCGACAAAAACCCATTAAATCATAAGAAATGTCTAATTCTCGTCTATTTAAAAATTCTTCTTGCTGGGGTTTGTTAAGAATAGAAAAAATCATCGCCTGGATCTGCTGGGCAGATAGCTTATCATATTGAGATATTTCAACCAACTCGCCGTTGATGCGTAAAATTGGGGAAGAGCCTGCGGCTAAATGTAAATCAGACGCTCCTTTTTGATAGGCTTGTTGAAATAGGCTGTCAATAATTTTTCTAAATTTTGTGTTTGTTTGAAGGGGTAACATGTTTATAATTTAATTATACCAAAAAATTACCCTCCTGTCCAGAAAACAGACTCTTAAACACACACCTCAATGTAAAACACTTTTTTCCAACAAGCAAATTAACCTCTTTATTTTCTACCATCTTTATCTAAGCTTTTTGTTTTTTGTAAATAAATTTTGCCTTATGAAATTCTTGTTCGTATTTTGTATCGCTTACTCTTTTTATTCCTGGTGATTTTTCTGCTGCCCGTAATGATGGTTTGTTTTCAAGATCTATTGTTAAAGTGATAAAGGGAAGTCTTAGTTTGTCCATAAGCCGTTCGTTAAACTGTCTTGCAAGGCCTTGACCACGAAATTCTGGGGCAACAATAGTGTGGATTATGTTTTGGTCTTCAGCGGTATCGTAGACCCCAACAATTCCCAGTTTTTCTCCTTTTACACCTGTTACGGTAAAATATCGCGGATTCCTGCAGTTGTCTTGTCCAATTGCAATCCAGCCCTTTTCGCCCTCAAGTTCTTGAAAATATCCCATATCAAAATCACTAAATTCTCCAACTTGGGGCTTATCGCCTTGTTCTGTTGTGTAAAATGATACTTTTTTTTCTATGCTCATATTTATAATGAAAAAATCAGAGCTCTTAGTAGTTTTCTGGATAATATTTAATTTTACAACACACTCATCTCTTGTCTTAATTCTTGAGCTTCTTCAGCTGACAATTCTACTGTTGCGTCTATATCGGGCGTGGTTTCTGGTGGTATTTCGTTTATGTTGCGCGCGCCCAACCGATTAAGGTTATTCCAAAATAACTTTTGTCTATCAGACCAAGTACCTGATGTTCCAACCCCAAACCTTGTTTCAAATTCCGTTTTGATGTCACGAACGGTTATTTTTTCTGATGCTTCTAAGTCTGGTCGCACACGCGTCAATTCTGGTGATCTCATAATATATTATTGGTTAATAAATTAGTCAAAACTCGTAAAAAACCACTTTCCATTCAGGTTTTGTTGGGTTTATACTAATCCTTTTTCATGTTTTTTACAAGAACAAACCAGTATTTGACAAATAATAGACTTTGTCATATCATAAATGTATGAAGTATTTTGATTGGGATATTGATAAAAATAAAAAATTAAAACAAGAGCGTGAGGTCTGTTTTGAAGATGTTCTCATAGCTATTGATGAAAACGGATTATTAGATGTGGTTCAACATAAAAATAAAAAAAAATACCCTAATCAAAAAATATTTGTAGTAAACATTAACGATTATGCCTATTTAATTCCTTTTGTAGAAGATGACAAAAAAATCTTCTTAAAAACCATTATCCCCAGCAGACAAGCTACAAAAAAATATATTATTAAAAACAACCCTAAATTATTATGAAATATTACAATTTTACAAAAGAAGAGGAAAAAATATTACACGATTTTTCAGCTAATGACTTTGTTTCCGTAAAAGAACATAATATTAAAGCTCTTTATCGTGATTACGCTCGGGCTACTGTTGCAAAAACCCGCAATATTAACATCCGGTTGAGCGAAAGAGATATCCAAAAAATTAAAGCCCGCGCCCTTGATAAAGGAATTCCTTATCAAACCTTGGTGGCCTCTATTTTACACCAATATAACAATAGTTAATGAAAATAGAGTTGCCAACCAAAAATTTTATTTATAATAAAACTAAGCTTTTTTTGCTGATGTTAATACTTGGGGGTTGTTTTTGTTCTTTTCTTTAAGAAAAATCAACTGTTGAATCCAGGTAAAAGCCGTAGAACTTAACCAGTACAAGGTTACGCCGGCCGGGAACTGATAGCCAAACACTACGGTAATAATAGGAAAAAAATACAACATTTGTTTATTAAGAGCCGCGGCCATGTTTTCGTCTTTAGCTCCGGGCACCTTAACAGCACCGCGTTTAGTTTGTAACATTTTAGCTTGTAAAAACTGTACTGCACCTGTAATAACCGCCAAAGCAATGTTTTTGCTGGCGGCTAAATTAACCACTCCTAAAAAAGTATAATTGATGGCGGTGGTGCTGTAAATAGAACGCAGGCCTTCATAAAGATGGTTGAGTTGTTCGGTAATTAAAAAACCGGTTTTGGGGTCGGTGTTGAGGCCACCAAAAAACACTTGAAACAGTGCCCATAAAATGGGTAGCTGAATTAACATGGGTAAACAAGACGAAAAAGGATTAACTTTGTTTTCTTTATAAAACTTCATTATTTGCCTACCCATTTCTTCTTTGTTGTCTTTGTATTGCTTTTTGATTTCTTCTAATTTGGGCTGAACATCTTGCAAAGATTTTTGTGAACGCAGTCCCTTTAAAGAAGGGTAAAAAAGCAAAAGCTTAATCAAAAATGTTAAAATAATAATTGCCACTCCCAAATCTTTCCAGGGAAGCACGTTGTAAATAAAAATTAAAGCATTAAAAAGCGGTTCGTATAAAATTGTGTTGAAAATTTGTCCCATGTTAATTGTTTTTTAATTTATTTTTTGATTGGTTCGTCTACTCCGCCCGCAGAAAAAGGATTACAGCGTAAAATTCGCCACAAACCCTTAATGCCGCCCAAGCCCAGACCGTGTTTTTTTATGGCTCTTAACGTATATTCTGAACAAGAAGGATAAAAACGACAGCCTTTATAGGGGGTAGCAAAAAAAACACCATGATCAGGAGAAATGGTTTTTTGATATAGTTGAATAATGGCAATAACCAATTTTTTCATTTTAATTTTTTAAAAAATGTATTTTTATCAGCGCTTGGGTAATTTCTTTTTTAATCTCAGCAAAAGAGGTAAGGGCAATATCTGGTTTAACGCAGATTACCACATCATAACCAACCTGGGTCTGTTTGGCAACGGAAAGTAAAGCGTTGCGAATTTGTCTTTTTTTCTTATTGCGCTGTACGGCCTTTTTTATCACTTTATTAGACAACACCACTCCAAAACGAGTGTTTTTTAGGTCATTTTTAGCGGTTTTGATAAAAAAAAGCTTGGTGCTGAGAGTTTTTCCGTTTTTGTAAACTCGGGAAAAATCCGTGTTTTTTCTTAAACGCTGTCGCACTTTCAACATGTTTGATATTAAAAAACTAAGCGGTTAATTTTTTTCGGCCTTTAGCTCTTCTTCTTTTAACCACGTTATTTTTTGCTGATTTTCCGCCTTTTTCTTTACGCGCAAAAAAACCGTGTTTCTTGCTTTTTTTTCTTTTGTTTGGCTGATAGGTTCTTTTTGGCATCTTGTTAAATTACTTAATAGTAAATAACACTATACCATGGTTTTTGTTTTTCTCCAAGCCCAAAACCAAATCAACAAGCTATACACATCTTATAAACAACATATTAACTTTCTTGTAATTTTTATTGTGTTCGAAAAATAACCAGACTGTGTTAGTATAAATAATACGGTTTTATTTTTTACAAAAATCAATATGACATCGGAAGAATTGTGGGATGCGGCTCTGGGAGAATTAGAGCTGGAGCTTTCAAAAGCAAATTTTACCACCTGGTTAAAGGGAACTTTTATTTTAAAATACCAAGATAGCAACGTGGTGGTGGGGGTTCCCAATGCTTTTACTAAAGATTGGTTGGAAAAAAAATATCACCACCCCATTGTAAAGGCTTTGCGCCACATTTCGGATGAAGACGTAAAAACCGTAACCTATGCTGTTTCTGGAAAAACAACTCAAGCTAAAAAAATACCAACGGAAGAAAAAACAAAACAACCAGAAAAACCAAGTGAACAAAAAATCGTCAATAAAATCAGAGATTATAAAATTAACACTAATAATGTTCTTAAAAAAACCGGAGTAAATCTTACCCTTAATCCCAAATATACTTTTGAAAATTTTGTGGTTGGTAAAAAAAACGAACTGGCTCATGCCGCGTGTATGGCGATAGCGGAAAAACCCGGCTTGGTTTATAGTCCTTTGTTTATTTTTGGCGGAGTAGGTTTGGGAAAAACCCATTTAATGCAGGCGGTGGGCAATCGGGTAAAAGAAAAAAGCGCTGATAAAAAAATACTTTATGTTACTTGTGAAACCTTCACCAACGAATATATCCGTTCGGTTGGTGAAGGCCGCGCCAGTCAATTCAAAGAAAAATTTCGTTCGGTAGATATCTTATTGGTCGATGATGTGCAGTTTTTGGCCGGTAAAGAAGGAACGGCCGAAGAATTTTTTCACACCTTTAATCATCTGCATCAACAAAACAAACAGGTAATTGTAACTTCCGACCGACCGCCACGCGCCATTCCTACCCTGGAACAGCGCCTGGTCTCTCGTTTTGAAGGCGGTATGATTGTAGATGTTAACACTCCCGACCTCGAAACCAGAATTGCTATTTTAAAAACCAAATGTGCCGCCGGCGGCTACAACCTTAATGCGGAAATATTACAATTTATTGCTTCCAACGTGCAAAACAACGTGCGAGAGTTGGAAGGCGCCCTCAACAGAGTGATAGCCAATCAACAGCTTACCAAAAAAGAACCCACCCTGGAATCGGTGAAAGAGCTTTTGGCTTCTTATTCGGAAACACCAAAAAGAGGAGCGATTACTACCAAAAAAATACTTTCTACCGTAGCTGACTTTTTTGATATTTCTGTTCCTGATATTTCCGGCGACAGTAGAAAAAAAGAACTGGTAGTACCAAGACAGATTGCGATGTATTTAATGAGGGAAGAAATTAATTCTTCTTTTCCCAATATTGGACAAGAGTTGGGGGGAAGGGATCACACCACCGCCATGCATGCTTGTCAAAAGATTTCTAAGTTGGTAGAAGGAGATGAAAAAATGCACGACGATATCAACCTCATTAAACAACGTTTGTATAATTAACATCTTGTGGATAGAACGGTTAAAAACCTGTTCAAAAAAGGAGGAAAAAAAACAACAAAACTTATCCCCTGTTTATCCTAGGAAAAACCACAACACTTTTCCCAACCATATCCACATTAAAAAACAAAATCCGCGCTTCAAAAATAAAAACAAAAAAGAGTTTTCCACTTAACCACACCCCTTATTATTATCATTATTAATTTAATATAAACTCTTATATGAAATTCTCTTGTACACAAGAAAACCTTAATCGAGGTTTGCAAAATCTTATTCACCTTACTAGTAAAAATGTTAATTTGCCCATTTTGCATAATGTCTTAATTGAAACCCGAGAATCCGGAATAGATCTTATTGCTACCAACCTGGAAGTGGGGTTGCGAATTCACCTTCGAGGAAAAATTGAAGAAAGCGGATCTTTTACCGTACCAGCCAATTTACTTGCTAATTACGTTGGTTTATTATCTGCCGAGAGAGTAGATGTTTTTCTGGAAGAACCAAACATGATTATTAGCGCCGGTAATCAACAAACTAAAATCAAAGGAGAAAAATCCTCCGAGTTTCCCATAGTACCGGAAGTGGAAAAAAATAACCGCGTTTTAATTCCAATTAAAGAACTTAAAACCGCCATCAAACAAAGTGTTATTTCCGCTTCCCACGATATCGCCAGACCAGAAATTTCCGGAGTTTTATTTTATTTAAAAAATAGATTGGTGACTATTGCGGCCACCGACAGTTATCGGCTCACAGAGTGTATTATAAACTTAACAGAAGAAATCACAGAAGAAAAAAAGGTTATCATACCAACCCCAACCCTAGGAGAGCTTTCACGAATTTTCCCGGAAACAGACGCCGAAGACAGTGTAGAAATATATTTTGGGGATGGTCAGATTTTATTTCAAACCAAAGAATTTAAGATGACCAGCCGTTTAATTGAGGGGCAGTTTCCTGATTATAAACAAATCATTCCCAAACAAGAACGTACGGTAGTTGTGGTTGATAAGGTGGCTTTTATCAAAGCCATTAAAGCGGCTAGTTTGTTTTCTAAATCAGGTATTCACGATGTAAACATGCATTTTTCCCCAGAAAAACAAACAATTACTTTAACCACAGTGAACAACCAAATAGGAGAAAACACTACCAAGATAGAAGCCGAGATTGTTGGCGACTCATCTAATAGTTCGGTACTTAATTACCGCTATTTACTGGAGGGGCTTTCTAATATTCCCACGCAAAAAGTAAGGATGTATTTGGCGGACAGTACCACTCCGGTTGTGTTTCAACCCCACGGAGACAAAGATTTAAGAAAAACTTACACTTATATTGTAATGCCCATCAAACAATAAGATGTTTAAAAAGGCTGGTTTTTCTTTTTTTACCCAAAAATTAAAAAAGGCAGGCATTGAAGAACAAATCGAGGCGGTTTTGTGTCTTAAGGTGGTTACGGAAGTTTTAGAAGATTTTTTTGGCAAAGGTTTTTACGAACACGCCAAGCCTTGTTGGGTAAAAAAAAGAACACTGCTTATAGAAATAGTTCATCCGGCTGTGGGAGAACAAATTCGTTTGCAAGAGAGTGCTATTTTGTTTGAAATAAACAAAAAACTAAAAAAAGCCGAGGTGGTAAAAATTCAATTTAAAACCAACTAATTTTTATTTTTTGTATTATTGGTCTTTTTTATAAAACTAATATTCGTGGTATCTTGAGCGGTGTGTTGGCGATCGTCTGTGATGCGAACCGTAACACTGTGTTTGCCAGCGGTAAGACTGCTGGGATTATAGAAAGACTGGATGTTTTGTTGTGTTTTTATAGTTAAGCCTGTGCGGGCGTCTACCACCAAATTATCTATTAAAAAAGTTACGGCGGTAATGGTGCGGCCGGTGCCAGGTGTGGCTGAGGCCACCAAAATAAGATTTTTTTCCACATAATCCACTCCGGCAGAAGGGCTGATCAAGGTAAGTTTTGGTTGTTGATTTTCTCCAGTAACTCCACAATTTACTTTAGGAGTAGCTTCAGTAAGATATTCTTTTTGATTCTGTTCAGATTGCGTCCAGCCTTTTACCGCGCCTTCCCAAGAAGAAAACATCGGATCTTGGTTGGGGTCTTGCGGGGGCGGGCCTGTGGGATTGTTTTTATCAACATAATACAAAATAGAGTGTGCTTCTTTCATTTCTTTTTTTAACACATATTCTTTAGGATAAGTGTTTAAACATTCGTCAGGAATGATCTCGCCACTATAAACATCAACATTAACCTCTTTGGTTTTTTCCAAATTTCCGGCCAAGGCGCTGTTGGCGGCTTTATAATCAGCGGTTTGAAAAGTTTCTACTGGCGTACCGGCCAAAATGCTTTCCATATAAGTTTTCCAGATGGGTGTGGCCACCACCAGGCCGTCTGCTCCGTATTTCATCGGGGTAAAATCATTATTGCCCACCCACACTCCTACAGCCAAAGAAGGTGTGTAACCCATAGTCCAAGCCGCTCTAAAATCATCGGTGGTGCCGGTTTTGGCGGCCACAGGACGATCTGATAGGTTAAGGGTAGCAAAGATCCCCTCTCTGGAATTAGAGTCGGACAGTACAGAATTGAGGGTTCTGACAGACTCTTGTTTGATTACCTGTTGGGGGTTGTCTTTCCATTCTTCTAACACATTTCCATTACGGTCTTCCACTCGCAGAACTGTTACGGGTTTATGGTACTCTCCTTCTCTGGCATAAGTAGCATAAGCGGCAGTGTGTTCCAAAGGAGTAACTTCCGCACCTCCCAACACTACCGCCAAACCAAAACGACTGCGATCCTTAAAGGAGGTGTAGCCTAATTTTTCTGCTAAATCTAAAAAGTTGTTTACTCCTACCAAATAGAGCGTTTTTACAGCTGGGATGTTTAAAGAGTGACTAAGGGCATATCTTAAAGTGACTGGCCCGGCCGTACCCAAACTGTAGTTGTGGGGTTGATAATTCGGTCCGCCATCTAAAGAAGGAAAATTAGTCACTAAATCAAAAACTTTGGTTTCCGGAGTATAACCTTTATCAAAAGCGGCTAAATAAGCTACGGGCTTAATAGAAGACCCGGGTTGCAATAACCTGGTGGTCATATTAATTTGTCCCCCGTGTTCGTTATCAAAGAAATCTCGCGAGCCCACCATGGCCCAAACCTGTCCGGTGTGCGGGTCTATGGCCACCAAAGCGGCGTTAGAGCCGCCGTATTGTTCCACTTTTGTAATACCGTTGCGCACCGCTTCTTCTGCTTTTTGTTGTTTATCCCAGTCCAGAGTGGTAATGACTTTTAAACCGCTTAAGCCAACCGAGGTTTGACCGTATTTTTCTTCCAGATATTGTTTTACATAAAGCGCAAAATGAGGAGCGTCGATATTATCAATACGCTCATTAATGGAAATGTTTTCCTGTTTTGCCTGTTCTGCTTCGTCTGAGGTAATATATCCCTCTTCGGCCATTACATCCAAGGCGTAGTTTTTTCTGGCTTGCAAGCGATCCGGATTAGTTAGCATGGTAGTAGGAGCTTTGGGTATGGCCGCCAAAGTCGCGGCTTCAGCTAAAGAAACATCAGCCGCCGATTTGTGAAAATATTCTTGCGCCGCTTCTTCAATACCATAAACATTTCCGCCATAACCAACCTCATTTAAATACATGGCCATAATTTCGTCTTTGCTGTATTTTTGCTCCAAACGCAAAGATAAAATCGCCTCTTTAAATTTACGCTTAAAGGTGTGGTCTTTATTAAGAATGGCGTTTTTTATAAACTGTTGAGTAATAGTAGAGGTGGCGCTGGCGTTGGTAACGCTGTGTGAACGAATAATGGCACGGGCAATTCCTAAAAAATCCACACCGCTATGAGTATAGAATTTTCTATCTTCTAAAGAAATGGTGGCCAGCTGAATGTTTTTATTGATACGGTCAACAGGCACCACAGTGCGTCGGTAATCTCCCACCTCGTATAAAAGTTTTTCGCCGGTGCGATCATAAATTTTAGTAGACTCTTGCACGGTGCGGGTTTCAATGTCGGTGATGTCTGCTAAATCTTTAGATACCCAAGAATAAGCCGCGGCTATTCCGATTAACCCCAGCCCCAATCCAAGAACAGCCAAAATTAAAACCAGCCACAAAAGTTTTTTCCAAAGTTTTTTCTTTTTTTTACCAGGGCCTTTTTTTGTTTCTTCTTCTTTTTTCTTTTGGTCCAAGCGCTTTTTAAGAGTGGGTTTTAAAGAACTGTGCCGCGTGTTGATAGCGGAATTGCGGTGTTTCTTTTTGGCTATATCTGGAATGGGCATTTTTGATTTTTAACTAGATTATGTTAAGATGACTTTATTATGACAGAAAAAGCATTAAACAAGCAAGTAAAACCAACAACAAACACAAGGCTCTTACAAGATATTATGTCGCGTGGGGTTTCAGACATCATTCCCCGTAAACTTTTTGAAAAAAAACTTAAAAAAGGCGAGAAAATGCGGATTTATTACGGCGTTGATCCTACCGGTCCTTTTATTCACCTGGGGCATGCTATTTATTTATGGAAATTGCGTCAACTGCAAGAGCTGGGACACGAAATCATTCTTTTGATTGGAGATTTTACCGCTCGAATTGGTGATCCCACGGATCGAAGCGCCGCTCGCATAGCCCTCACCCCGCAAGAGGTGCTGGCAAACGCTAAAACTTATAAAAAACAAGCGGCTAAAATTTTACGCTTTTCTGGCAGAAACCCGGTAAAAATAAAATATAACAGCACGTGGCTTGATAAACTTAAGTTTGCTGATGTGATTGAGCTTTCTGCGCAATTTACAGTGCAACAAATGATGGAGCGCGACATGTTTCAAAAACGCTTAAAAGAAGCCAAGCCAATTTATGTGCACGAATTCCTTTATCCTATTATGCAGGGCTATGACAGTGTGGCCATGGGTGTTGATGTGGAAATGGGAGGCACTGATCAGTTGTTTAATATGTTAACCGGCCGCACCATGTTGTTGACCATGAAACAAAAAGAAAAAATAGTTATGACTTTTGATTTGCTGGCCGGGTTGGACGGCCGTAAAATGAGCAAAGGTTTTGGAAATATTATCGGCGTGACAGACGAACCCAACGACATGTTTGGTAAAGTTATGGCCATGCAAGATGATTTAATTTTGCCATATTTTTGGTTGTGCGCCAATGTTTCCAAAAGCGACATGGAAGGCATCGAGTACGCCCTGCGCAAAGGAGAAAATCCACGAGACATCAAGCTGTGTTTGGCGCGTAAAATCGTCACGCTTTACCACGGCTTAGCATCAGCTGGAGCGGCGGAAAAAGAATTTGCCCAGGTGTTTCAAAAGAAAAACAAACCCACGGATATTCCCACACACCAGGTTTCTCAGAAAACAACCAGCCTTATTGATTTGGTGGTGGCGGTTGGTTTTGCTGGCTCTAAAGGAGAGGCGCGGAGGCTGATAGAACAAGGCGGGGTGCGGGCAGACAACAAAAAAATTACAGACACAAAAGCGATGGTTAAAATAAAATCCGGCCAAATTTTACAAGTTGGAAAACGTCATTTTGTAAAACTGGTTTAAATTTCAGCATTGACTAAGCCGGAAAACCGGCTATACTTATACCGCATGTTGAAAAATATTAAACTACTAATTTTTGATGTGGACGGCACCCTGGTTGATTCTTCCGGTGTTATCTGCGAAGCTTTTAACGGAACTACTTTGGAAATGGGTTTGTCCCAAGCGTCTCCGGATGCCATTACGCCACACATTGGTTTGTCTTTAGAAGACATGTATTTTAATGTTTTTGGTAAGCGCCTGAATGAAGATGAGGTTTTGTTATTTTACGAAAAATTTCGCCGAATTTATGATGAAGTAGATATTGAGGGCGAGGATCAGTTGCAACCAAGTGTAGTTGAAACTTTGGAATATTTTATAAATGATAAACAAATTTCCGTTGCCACCACCAAACCGGTGGCGGTGGCGGAAAAGATTTTGGCACAACAGGGCTTGTTGCGTTATTTTTCCGCAGTTTTTGGCGGAGACAGCGTGGAAAACATCAAGCCCGATCCGGAAATTGTGCATAAAAATTTAGCAGAGTTTAACGTAGAACCGCACGAAGCGGTTATTATTGGCGATACCACCCTGGATGTTTTGGCCGGTAAAGGCGCAGGCATTCATACTGTAAGCGTTTTAACCGGTGCGCACGACCGCGCCACCCTAGCAGAAGCTCGGCCGGATTATATTATTGAAACCCTGGAAGATTTAAAAAATATTGTGGCTTAATTTTGAGCGTGGTCTGGATTAAAGAATTATATTGATATGTTAAAAAGCATTTCTTATGCGCAAGCAACCATTTTCGTTATTTTAATTTTGTTGATTATGGGTGTGGCTGGTGTGTGGAACGCACACGGCGATTCTTTAACTGCAGATGAAATAGCACACATTCCTGCGGCTTATGCTATTACGGCTTTGCACGACTACAGACTCAATCCAGAACACCCCCCACTTATTAAAATGTTATCAGGAATTCCGCTATATTTTTTAAAACCAAACTTTAACAATGCCTGGAAAGAAGGAAAAAATTCTCAAAGTGCTGTTGGTGAAATAATGTTATGGAAATCCGCAAACAATCCAGATCAAATATTATTTTGGGCTAGATTGCCAATAGTTATACTGGCGGCATTTTTTGGTTTGGCGGTATATAAGTGGGCAACGGTTGTTGGTGGGCGCGCGGCAGGACTTGTCGCTATTACTCTTTATGCTCTTTCACCCAATATTATCGCGCACAGTCATTTGGTAACCACAGATTTTGGATTAACAGCCGGCACAACTCTATGTTTATATTTTTTGTTACGCTGTATTCATAAGCCCACTTGGTGGCGCGCTGTTGTTGTTGGTGCGGTTTACGGCTTAACCTTATTAACCAAATTTTCCGCCATTGAACTTATACCGTTTTTTGGTTTGGTACTTATTTATATTGTTATAGCTCATGTGCCATTTAAATTAAAAATTCATAAAAAGATATTATCTACCGCGCAGTCTATTGTTTTAGTAATAACATTAATATTATTTACCAGCTTAATTGTTGTTTGGACTGGGTGTATGGTTGCTTCTTATCGTACGCCCCAGGCGGTAGTGGAGCAAATGATTAACACCGCTCCTTTTGATGATAAAGGATTGGGAATATTTTCTAAACAACACAGTCAAGAATTATTGCGCAAAACCGCTACACACACCCTAACTCGCCCGTTGGCTCTTTATACACTAGGGGTGACCAAGGTGTTTGCGCGTGTAAAAAATGGAAGCACTGTTTTTTTTCTAGGCACGGAACATCAGCACGGTCTTTGGTATTATTACCCCTTGTCTTTTTTGATCAAAACTCCCCTTTCAGTATTGATTTTGTGTTTATTTTCGTTAGTATATTGTCTGTATTTATGGTTCCATCGAGCGAAGAACACGCCTCTACAAAAAACCATAATGCGATTTTTAGATGAAACAATAATAATCGCGGCCTTAATGTGGTTAATTGGTGTGGGAATCTCAAGTAATTTAAATATTGGCCTGCGTCATTTATTACCCATTTATCCCTTGTTGTTTATTTTGCTTGGAGTAAGTAGTACGCGCTTTTTTCGTCTGTTGTTGAACCGTTCCGGTCTTTGGCAACGCAGAATGATTTTTTTGTTGATATTGGCCTTGTTTATTTATCAAATAATCACCCTAATAACACATTTGCCCCATACACTATCTTACGTGAATGAGGCTGTGGGAGCACATCGAGCTTATGCCATTACCGTGGACTCTAATCTTGATTGGGGTCAATCTTTAAAATATTTGGTCAAATTCGTGAATGATCGTCAAATTCGTCATATTAAGCTTGATCTTTTTGGAGTTTCTCCTCAAGAGGCACAATATTATCTTGGTAAAAAACAAGAAACATGGCGCAGTAAAAACGGTTACACCACTGGTTGGTTGGCGATTTCGGTAACCTATTATCAAAGCAACTCTTATTACCCCAGTACCTCTAAAAGTGATGCTACCTACGATTGGTTACGCGCTTATAGACCCGTTGCCCTTATTGGTGGTAGTATTTTGGTTTTTTATATTGAACCACAAAGTGATACCGTCGACTATTAACAGTAAACAGTCAACGGTTTGTTGGTTGATGATGTTGTGGGTTTTTTGGGCAACACCTAATGAGGTGGTTAAATTTCAGGTACACTTGAAATTTAGCATTTTTTTTCATATATTTCAGGTACACTTGAAATTTTTATATATTTACTTGAAACGATTATGGTGTAAGGTATAACAAAACATGAAATTTAAACTAAAATCAAAATTTAAACCCAGCGGAGATCAGCCGCAAGCCATTGAAAAACTGGTAAGAGAGCTTAAAAAAGGCGCTAAGACCCAAACCCTTTTAGGGGTCACCGGATCGGGTAAAACTTTTTCTATTGCCAATGTGATTGAAAAAACCCAAAAACCAACCCTGGTAATATCCCACAACAAAACCCTGGCGGCGCAATTAGCCTCAGAATTTAGGGAATTTTTTCCTAAAAACGCGGTGCAGTATTTTGTTTCTTATTATGACTATTATCAGCCCGAGGCTTATATTGCGCGCACGGACACTTATATTGAAAAAGAAACCCAAATTAACGAAGAAATTGATCGTTTGCGTTATGCGGCCGTGCAGTCTTTGCTTTCGCGCAGAGATGTAATTATTGTGGCGTCGGTTTCTTGTATTTATAATATTGGCGCACCCGCGGCATTTAAAAAGAATCATTTGCACCTTACCTTGAAAACAGGCATCACTCGTGAAAAATTATTGATCCGTTTGGTGGAAATGCGTTATGAACGGAATGAAATAGACTTTTTTCGCGGTCGGTTTCGCGCCCGCGGAGAAGTGGTGGAGGTTTTTCCTGCGGCCTCAGAGCACACCGCCATTCGCTTTAATTTTTTGGGGAATGATTTAGAAGAAATTTCCGAAATTGATGTTTTAACTGGAGAGATAATTAACCATTTTAAAGAAATAGATATTTACCCGGCTTCTTTATATCAGGCCGATAAAGATTTTTTTGAAAAAGGATTACAACAAATTAAGCAAGATTTGCCAAAAGAGGTGATGGCCATGAAAAAAATAAACAAAGAACTTGAGGCGCAGAGGCTGGAACAACGCACTAATTATGACCTGGAGATGATGGAAAACGTCGGTTATTGTAACGGGATTGAAAATTATTCGCGTTATTTTGATGGTCGTGCTGTGGGACAAGCGCCCTATTCTTTAATGGAATATTTTCCTAAAGATTATTTGTTGGTTATTGACGAATCACACCAAACCATTCCGCAAATTGGCGGTATGTATAATGGTGATCGCGCGCGTAAACAAGAATTGGTAAAACACGGTTTTCGTTTAAGCGCGGCTTTAGACAATCGTCCTTTAAAGTTTGAGGAGTTTGAAGCGCGGATGGGACAAACCATTTTTGTCTCAGCCACTCCTGGTAAATACGAAAAAGCATCTACTAATATTGTTGCCGAACAGCTTATTCGTCCTACTGGCATTGTGGAGCCGCAAATTTTTGTGCGCCCCACTAAAAATCAAATTGAAGACTTATTGACGGAGATAAAAATATGTATCAAAAATAAACAACGCGTTTTAGTAACCACCCTTACTAAACGCATGGCGGAAAAATTGGCTGAATATATCAACGAACAGGGTGTTAAAGTGCAATACCTTCATTCTGATATTGACACCTTAGAGCGGTTGGAAATTTTACGCGATTTGCGTTTGGGAAAATATGATGTGCTGGTAGGTATTAATTTATTGCGCGAGGGTTTGGATTTGCCCGAGGTGGCACTGGTCGCGATTTTGGACGCGGACAAAGAAGGTTTTTTACGATCAGAAACTTCTTTGGTGCAGGTTATTGGACGGGCGGCCAGAAACATCGACGCCAAAGCCATTATGTATGCGGAGGTGGTAACCGGTTCTATGCAAAACGCCATGAAGGAAATCAATCGTCGACGAAAAACACAAGAAGCGTATAATAAAAAACACCACCTTACTCCGCAAACCATTATTAAAAAAATCAGAGAAGATCGTTTGGGTGGTAAAAAAACAGAAGAACAACAGCCGGTTATCTTTTTGGAGGAAATAAAAAAATTGGATAAAAAAGAAAAACAACATTTGTTGCACGATTTGCAAAACCAGATGAAACTGTCTGCTGAAAATTTGGAATTTGAGCACGCCGCCAGCCTGCGAGACCAGATTAACCTTTTAAAAAAGCAAAAATGAAGAAAACGGTTTTAGTTTTCGGTACGTTTGATTTATTCCATCCGGGACACCGATTTTTTTTGCAAGAAGCTAAAAAGCACGGTGATTTTTTAGTGGTGGTGGTGGCGCGAGATCAAAATGTAAAAAAAATAAAAGGAAAAAAACCAAACGAAGACGAGAAAACCAGAAGAAGCCTGGTCGCCAATTTTTCCGCAGTAGACAAGGCGATTTTAGGCTATCAAGACTGGAAAAAACACGAACAAGTTTTACAAGACATAAAACCAAATGTTGTTTGTTTAGGCTATGATCAGCAGGCAAAAATAGCGCCAGGCACCTGGGAAATAGTACGCCTACCATCTTTTCATCCGGAAAAATACAAAACCTCTCTTTTGGTTAAAAAAACCCCAAGAGAAGCTACCAAAAAAAATTTTCACAAATAGACCATAAGACGCTCTTGCCAACCAATATTGAGTTCGCCTAACTACCTATATACCAGTCAACCCCACCACTGTGGATAATGGAGTTGATTTTGTTCTTGATAAGGCTTGTTGTTTTTCCAAACAGCCCTGTTGATTTTTAGTTTTTTGTTAGCTAAAATTTAAGGTATGATACAGGAGTTAACGTAACACTAGTGGTGCGGGCGTTATCGGAAATTTCATTAATAATTTACTTTTATCAATATGGTTTCAGAAAATTCATTATCACCCTTGTATCAATTTATTCAAGAAGTACAAAAATTAAAGTATATTGATAGAGCGGTTTTGGCAACTGAGAGCAGGAAAGAAAGTTCTGCAGAACATTGTTGGTCAGTTGGAGTTATTGTATGGTTTTTGTCAGATGCTTGGAAAAAAGAATTTAATACTGACATTGATGTAAACAAAATCATTAAGATGGCTTTAATGCATGACATTATCGAAGTTCGGGTTGGTGATGTTTCGGTTTGGGACAAAAAAAAGAGATTACAGATTGAACAGAAGGAGAGGGACGGCTTTATGTCTATCATAAGTACTCTGCCAACTTCTTTACAGACAGAATTGGCATCATTATGGAATGAATTACAAGAAGGACAAACTCTGGAAAGTAAAATGGTGAGTGGTGCTGATAGGTTAAGCGCTGCTATCCAACGTTTGATTACTAAACAAGGCTGGGTCACAGAAGGTCATAATGAAAAGGATTTGGATGGTATTCAATTACCAAAAATAAACTTTAGCAAAGTTCTCCTTTCTTTCTATAATGAAATAAAACAAGAATCGTTTAATAACGGTTTATTAGAAAAATCCTCATCTGATGAAATTTCCGATAACAGCAAATAAACGCAATTGCTTCACATCGGTTGTGATGTTATGCTAACTTTATCACAACCTTGTTTCGCAACTGGTGTTTACCTGCGAACGTTAGGTGAAATTTCTAAAAAATTATTTATGAACAAGCTGGAAAAATTTATTATCAATCCAACAAATGAATTTCATATTCTTAGGCACTTTAGATATGTAGATGATTACTACAAAAAAACTCTTATTGGACAACTATATTGGTTTTATGACTACGGTCAAAAGAAGTTTGTTTCTTCGAAAATTTCGCAAATTGACATTGAAAATGCTCTAAAAACAATCGGCACTAAATTTGAAAAAAATATTATTGGTATTGAATCCCCAAAAAAACCACTAGAAATAATCAAGAATAGATTTCAAGAATTACTATCGAACAACAAAATTTATTGGATTGATAATCTCGAATACAAAACTATTGCATTTACATTTGATTACCAATTTTTTGTGGGCCAAATGAATTGTTTAAATAAGGATAGTATTCTTGAAAGAGACAAAAACCGAATCAAGCCGGTTTTGAAAAGTAAATGTGCAGGAGAAAATGCAGTTATTGTAAATACTATTTCCGACATAGAATTATCTTCTACAAAATCAATCCATGTAGAAATCGTTGAAACAAAACAACTACCGTTTTACACAATAACCGCATTTCCAGATTGTTCACTTTCAGATGACATTCCAGATGAAAATATTGTTTTTGTAGTATAATTTTTTAGAAACACCACATACACATCTTCACATTAAGTCAAAATGTTAGGTGTAATTTTTTCCTTTAACCATGAAAGATATAATAATTAAAAAATCAGAAAAGCATTGCCGCGGCGTTTTTGTTGCTAGAAATTTTAAAAAAGGCGAAATAGTTGTTCCTTGGGTAGTCAAAAAAATTCTTGATAAGCAAGAATTATCATCATTAACACAGCAAGAAAAAGAATATGTTTCAAAAAGAGAGGACGGCAAATATGTTTTGTTTGCAGAGCCTGCCTGTTGCGTTAATCATTCTTGCGATCCAAACACAAAATCAGAAAACAATGCCAATGTAGCAATACGAGATATTAAAAAAGGTGAGGAAATCACCACGGATTATGAATTAGAAGGAGCGCTAAACAAATTTAAGTGTTCTTGCGGTAGCAAAAATTGCAGAGGCTCAATCGGAGAAAATTACATCTAACTATCCATATACCAATCAACCTCACCACCGCGGATAAGGGTTAATTTTGTTCTTGATAAGGCTTGTTGTTTTTCCAAACAGCCTTGTTGATTTTTAGCTTGGTTGTGGTATTTTTAAGATACTTTATTTATTCTAACGCAATACTGGCGCTAGAAACGTTGGGTAAAATTAATTTTAGTAAAACCACAAAACTATGCTGGTTGTTAAAACAAAGATAAAAGAAATAAACGGAAAGGGGATCGGCTTAATTGCTGATCAAGAAATTAAAAAAGGTCAACCAACCTGGGTTTTTAATTCCGTTATTGATATAAAAGTTAACAAAAAAGACATTCCTAAATTTGCAAAAGAATTTTTTGAAACGTATGCTGTTGATATAGGAAAAGACTATGTTTATTTAAATATAGACAATGCCAGGTTTAAAAATCATTCCAACAATCCAAACACAAAAAGCCTCGGGTTATACAAAGACAACATTGCTACAAGAGACATTCATGTCGGAGAAGAAATTACCATTGATTATAACGAAATTGATGTAAACGGAGTTGATTTTAATACTGAAAATTAAGTTATTCAGCCTAACTTGACGAAGCAAAGGAAAGGTGAGATCTTATAGTATCCTATGAAACACTTTTTTATTTTTATTAGCATAGCAGTAACTTTTGGCTGTTTTTACACCACAACAGCAGCTTTGGCTATGAAAACCACGGTTGTCTTTCATGAAGAAGAAGGAATAGAAAGAAAAAATGAGCCGGTCACTTTCGGTGTCCCCCTAACACAAAAGGCTAACATTTTAACTACGAATAATTTTGGCGTATTTGATGGCACCGGCACGGAAATTCCCGCTCAATTTACAGTTACCGCTCGTTGGGGCGGCACCGCAGACAATACCAAGCTACCCATTCGTTGGGTGTTGGTAGATACCCAGGTTAATGTTTCCGGAAATAATATTGCTACTTATACTATTTCCAGCAAAAAAGGCAGGGGCAACGCCACCGGTGCCACAACCGGTCTTTTTCTTACAGAAGATGCCAATTATTATACTATTCAAACCGGTGCCACAACCTTTCGTTTACGTAAAGATAAATTTAACGGTTTTGACCAGGTTATTACCGCAGATAACCAAAAAATTATTGACTCTTCGTTACAAGACGGATTAAAGATCGTGGATAAAAACAACAACACGCATTACGCCAGCGAAATAAATTTCTCCGATATAGCGCCGGCCACCGTCACTGAAGATTTTGACAGTAATACTAACGGACAAAAAAAATATTCTTACAACAATTATCGTTTTGGTTCGAGTGTAGAGAGAGAAGGGGCTATGCGCATTCGTTTGCGCTACCACGGAAAGTTTGCCGGTAGTTTTTCCGATGAATCTGTTTCCGGCAATAGCGACGAAGCCAATTTAACAAATTACAGCTGGCAGTATAAAGAAAACGAGGTGTCTGGTGACGACGAGATTGAGTATACGGTTTTGTTGGATTTTTATGCCGGTACCGGATTTGTACGTGCCTATGTTACTTTTGAAAATAACAATTCTTGCTTAATTGGCGATACCACCTGGACCTGTCAAGGGCAAGGTTCTTATAACAGTGTGACCGTAGAAGATTTTTCTTGGTTGGTTACGCCGAATTTAAAAGATCAGGCTTTGTCTTATAAGGTTTTTGGTGAAGACCAAGCCTATCAAGGGGCTTTGAATAATAACGAGAATATAAATTTATACCAAGACTCTTCGGGTGGGAAAAATTGGGATTATTATCAAAATTTAGCACCGCGTCTAGGGGCATATTCTAAAAATAAAGCCTACACTTTAAAAAAAGACAGTACGGTTTTAAGCACCGGCGGTACGCGAGCACTTGGCTGGTTGGATCTTAACGACGGTACAAACGGGGTAGTGATAGGGGTGCGAGATTTTTGGCAAAATTTTCCCAAGGCGGTTTCTGCCACCAATGATTCTGATAACAGTGCCACGGTGCGTCTTGGTTTAATGCCTGCAGAATTTGGCGCTTTGCATACTTTGCGAGCCGGCGAACATGATACCCAAGAAGTCTTTTTCTATTTTCATAACCCTGGCCAGCCATCGGCAAATACCATTGCCACAAGTTTCAACAACCCCCTCATTCCGGTATTGCCGGCAAAATATTATCAAAAAACCAAAGCCCTGGGATATTTACAACCATTTTCCGGTCAAACAGAAAACACGGGAAGTGATTTTGATCAATGGACAGCTTATGATGCTTACAACGCCGCCAGCATTGATACCAAAGTGAGCTCTTATTATCAAACTACCGGTGGTGACATTAACAGTATTTTAACTAACATTGAGAATTATGATTTTTATGGCTATGCCACCTATGGTTATCACCCCTCGGATTATGAAGCCAGAACCGGAACGGATAACCATAAATATGATTTTAATAACGGACAGTTAGTGCAGTTTGCGCGCACCGCTTTACGAGATTTTACCTACGGAAAGATTTGGTGGAACATGGCGCGCACCGCTAACGAGGCCATGGTTGATTCTTGTGTTTTGCATGAACCGCATGCCTTGCAACACCTTTGGCGCGGAGGTTGTGTGCAACATATTTTTCATGATCAGCCGCAGATCGATCAATTTTTAAGACAGTTGGGAGCGCCCTCGCCGGTGGTGGCCGGAGGCATTGCCGGTTGGAGTAATTATTATTTTATGACCGACTACCAAAAAGCCAAAGAGGCGGCAATAGAATATGCTAATCAATTGTTGTGGCGCTGGGACAATCGTAATGGCGACGGTTCTTTTTTACAAACCCTGCCCGAACGAGAACTGGCCAACGGTTTGCGTATTTTTGTTGACACCTACCAATTAACCGGCGAAGAAAAATATTATACCGCGGCTAAAGAAATTGTTACCGGAAATGAGCTTTCCGGTCGCGAAGGGTATTATTTGCACTGTAAAAATCCAGGCGCTTGCACAGATGCGGAATTTAGCGCCATGTATGAATCATTGGGTGTTTCAGAGGGTGACTATGATCAAGTGCGCTCCCCGATTACTTTTTGGAAAGAAATGATGATGGAAAGCCTAGGGTTATTTTTAGAAGTATCCACTGTTCGTGATGAACAAAACAGCGCCGCACACCAGGCGGCTTTTACGGCGCTTTCTGATCGAGCAGATTTTTTTACTAATTATATTTTAAAGACCAAAACCAAACAGCAGATGATTGATGAAGTAGCCGGAGGCTCGGCCGAGATAAATTTTTTACAAAACGACGGTCTAAAAAATTATACCTTTGTACCTTATCATTATGCTTTAAACGGCAGTGGTGATAATGTGGACGGCAATGATTTTCAAAACGACGAAACAAATCTTTCCAACTTTCATTTTTTTGGTGTAGACGGCTTGGCCTATGCTTATAAATATACCAATCGACAACAATATTTGGACACCGCTACGGCCTGGTATCAAACTTTGGCGCGCTATCCTTTTTCTTTGGGTTGGGATAATAGACGCTATGCGCAAATCAAGGAAGCCGGCAAATGGGCGGAATACGGCCGTACTTATTTGGGTATTTTGACAGAGAAAACCGCAATTACGCAAAAAAATAAAAAATACTTTTTACGCATTTTGCCGCACCATAAAGGAGTGGTGGCGATTTATGAAAAAGGCACTAAAAAGAAAATTGCGCAATTTCGAGTTTTTAAAAGAAAAATCCAAGCCAGTTTATACGCCTCAAAAAATAATTGGTATGTAGTAGCCATGCCATTGAAAAAAAGTAAGCAGTTAAGAGTTTTTTCTCTTCATGGTAAATTGTTACATAAAATTAGGTTAAATAAAAAAAAGAAAACACATCGCATATTAGTAACCAATGTTGTAAAGAATAACTCAGCTAAAGAATTGGTGGTGGCCAGAAAATTTAAAAAAGCCATAGTTTTATTTAAATTTTTTGTTTTAGATGATCAGGCTCACGTTCAAAAAATTCTCCAAACAACCAAATACCTGAAAAAAGCCAAACCCTTGTCAAAATTAAAACTAGGTGCTATTTTAAAATAGCTTGAAAAAGGATTATTAAATTATTTTTAAAATATGCCAAACATTGAATCAGCTAAAAAAGCTTTGCGTCAAAATAAAAAAAGAACCATTCTGAATTTAACCAAAAAAAGAAAAATCAAAGAATTGGTAAAAAAATTAGAAAAATCTTTAGTAGCGAGCGAAAAATCAGCAGGAGAAAAATTGTTACAACAATTACACAAAGCTTTAGATAAGGCCGGAAAAACCAACACCATTCATCCTAACAAGGCCAGTCGTTTAAAATCCAGAGCTCAAAAAAAGTTTAATGCTTTAAAAAAATAAACAACCAGCGCGTTATTTAAGCGGGTTAGTTTTTTCACAAGCCATCACCACCAACTGCTCTAACAACACCCACGGGTTGAGGTTGGTGGTTTTGCTTTTATGATCAATGGTCAACAGCCGCCAGTAAAGCCCTAGTAAATTTTTTAAAGAAAAATAACGAATTTGTTGTCGGGCTTTTTGTAAAACAAAAGGATGTAACTTTAACCCCTGACCGTTGGTTTTTTTTACTTTAATCAAATTAGCCAAATGTCGACCCAGCATCACAATCAGATATTGAACATTGGTACCGGATTTTAGTTGTTGTTCTAAAAGAATAGTGGCTTGTTTACTGTTTTTTAAACCCAGGGCGTCGGTTAAATGAAAAATATCATTATCCAGTTGTTCTTGAGCAAATTGCTCTACGATTTTTTTGGTAATGACGGTAGAAAAATTAGCCAGTTTATTTATTTCCGAAGACAAAGACCAAAGATCGTTGCCAAAAGCGTTAATGAGTTTTTGTGCCGCCTCGTTGTCTATTTTGGCTTGGCGCACAGAGCATTCTTTTTTAATAAATAACTGTAATTTTGTATGATCCAAGTCACCAAACATTTCCACCACTTCGCTTTGCAGAAGTTTTTTAAAAAGTTTATTGTCTTTACGCGGCGGTTCGTCGGCATTAAGACAAAGAATGGTATCTACAGCAACACCATCAATTTCCGAAAGCATTTGTTCTTGTGTTTCTTTAGTCAGCGCCCAAATATTTTTTAAAACCACAAATCTTTTAACCGTAAACAACCCGCCGGATTTTGTGTATTTGCGAAAATCGTCAAGATTAAAATTATCGGCATCTAAGGAAATTACACTTACACCCTGTTTATCAAATTTTTCGCAAAAAGCCGTTTTTAGCTTTTGCATCCTTTGGTGCCGCAGATAAGAATTTTTGCCGTGTAAAAATATTACCATAATGTTTGGTATTGTGGCACAACGGCTCAAAAAATCAAACCCTTACTTTTTTGCAATTTTCCACAATGATTGGAAATGTTTGAGTAACATTTGTCTTGCCGACTCGCGTGTAGTTTCAATAGCAAGTGCTTCATCATAATCCCACAGGATCAGTAATGCTGATTTTGGATAAATAATAGTGAGAGAGGGTGTTAATAATTCTTGATCTAGGAAACGGACTTTACTGAGCTCTAGTTTTGGGTCACCAGAGCGAACTTCTTCAAGGAGCTGTTTTCGCACATCTTCAAAACCAATCATCTGTAAACGAATGCCGAGTTTGTTTTTCTTTTTTTGATATTCACAAAAAAACTGAAAAAAATGTTCAGGATTTTTTTCTCCATATTGCCCACCATACACATAATAGGTGTCTCCTTTTTTCATTTCATCTAATTTTCGAAAAATAAGTTGCTCAACATTTTCTCTTCCTGAAATTAATTGTGTATCTTGCTTCCACAAGGCATCAAAATATAATTTCATGGCACCTCGAATTTCACGTCTTCGAATATCAACAGCCACGGCTTTTTCACCCTGTGCCCAATAGAACAACACAACAGAATCAGGATAAATTTCAATTTGCATTGGTGATTCATTATAAGTATCTGAAAATTTTAATTCAGATATTTTTAATTCCGGGTCACCCGCGTACTGCATTTCTTGCATTAAGAGGTCACGGTCTTTTTCAAACCCTAAATATTGTAAGCGCACACCCTCCTCTACTCTCTCTTTGTGGAATGCTTTAAAGAACGGAAATAGTTCTTTTTCTGTTCCTGGCTCATAATTTCCCCACAGTACAGAAAATTGATCTCCTTTTTTTAAGGCGCGTAATTTTTGATATCGCAATTTTTTGAGAGCTTCAAGGCCGGTAATAACAGACGTATCTTGACCCCACAACATTTCGAAATATTCGCGGAAAGAATTTGCCAATGTTTGATTTTTAATAGCAATGATAAAGGGTTCAATATCATACAACATGAATGCAACCTGATCTTTCCAAATATCAATACTACTCGGATTTTTCATTTGCTGTGGGAGTAGACGCACCTTTGTGAATGGAATTTTATTTCGTTTTTGTACAGTGTAATCAATGTCTGTTGGGAACAGCATACGCGCAGGTATGTGCTCTGCGGCACGTTTGTGATGAAATTTTTCCCAAAACGATTCGAGTGGTTCCTGATTTGCTTTTGAATGAACACCAAGCACCAGAAGCTCGCCACCTTCTGGTGATTTTTTAATATCATCTAATATTTTATATCGATGTGATTTTAACCCTTCAACACCTTCATAGAGTTTAATTTCATGAGTGGATTCTTGACGCAATGAATTTATTTCATGTGCTACTTCTTGGGCGGCGGTAAGTTGAGATTTTGCATCTTGAACGAGAGTGTTTGCATCAGAAAGCTGAAACAAGGCAACGCCACCTTTTGTGGTTTTGAAGGCAAGGTGTTTTTCTACCAACACCTCTAATGCTTCATAGACAATGTTTCTATGCAGGTTCGTTTTTTTGATAATGGCCTGTGCTTTGCACTGCCCAATTTCAATGAGTGCTTTGTATACAATGGCTTGATTATGGGAAAAGCCGAGCTGTATAAGTTTTTCTGATAAGTCCATATAGTTTAATTTTATGCTAATTTTGGCTTATTTATTATTTGTCATTAGTTTAATGATAACAGAAAAAGTAATAGTTGTCGAGTCATTATTTTCCGTATGGATAACTTTTTAGCTAATTTTAGCAATTTTTGTCGTGTCATATAAAAATTGTCATCATAAAACGATTGACAAAAATGATTTTGTAGAGTATGCTCGGTGGTTCTTTGATAATTTTTTATGGTTCGTTTAATCCTCAGCTGTTTTTTGTACGTGCTCGTAGCCGTTCCAAGCCCCCGGTCACGGCACTGCGCGCGTTCGAAAAACAGCTTCGGATTAGCTTACCGCTCGTGTTCCATTTTCGGAACCGAGCTGTTCTCAACGCGCTAACCCATAAGGAGGGTTTTCTATGAAGCGCGCAATCGTTCTCGTTTCCGTTTTTTTGTCCCTGTTCGCCACTGCCGGCCACGCCCAGGC
>MHKJ01000035.1 GCA_001818355.1 Candidatus Kerfeldbacteria bacterium RIFOXYC2_FULL_38_9
AATGTTAAACGACGATCATCCTGATGTGGAAGAATTCATTACGGTCAAAAAAAAGATGGACCAAATTACTAACGCCAATTTGTCAGTTTGTGTTTCAGATCGTTTTATGGAAGCGGTGCAAAATAATGCTGATTGGGATCTAAAATGGCACAACAAAGTTTACAAAACCATTAAAGCTAAAGATTTATGGAATTCAATTTGTGAATCAGCTCATGCTTGCGGTGAGCCCGGCGTAGTTTTTATGGAGCGTATGAACAAAGAGTCCAATTCTTGGTATTTTGAAGATTTGGTTTGTGTTAATCCTTGTGGTGAACAACCTCTGCCGACTTGGGGAGTGTGTAATCTAGGAGCAATCAATTTAGCGGCTTTTGTGCAAGCAGGCAGGTTTAATAAAGATTTGTTTAAAGAAACCGTGCATACCGCCATTCGTTTTTTAGATAACGTGGTTGATAGCACGCCTTATTTTTTCAAGGAAAACAAAGCAGTGCAAGAACGTATTCGCCGCACCGGTTTGGGCACAATGGGTCTGGCTGATGCTTTGATTAAAATGAAAATTCGCTATGGTTCGGAAGAGGCCATTGCCTGGTGTGAAGAAATTTATCAATTTTTACGCGATGAGGCTTATCAAATGTCCGTGCAGATTGCCAAAGAAAAAGGGCCGTTTCCCGCTTTTGACAGCCAGAAATTTTTACAAGGAAAGTTTATGCAACGCCTGCCGCAAGCTTTGCAAACCGAAATCAGACAATTTGGTATCAGAAACGGCGTCTTGTTAACTCAAGCCCCCACCGGCACCACCAGTATTGTTTCCGGAGTAAGCTCTGGCATTGAACCGGTGTTTGATTTTGCTTTTAAAAGAAAAGATCGTTTAGGCGAACATATTGTTTATCATCCTTTATATGAGGCTTGGAAAAAAGCCAATCCAGAAGCTGATGAAACCGATAAACCTGATTATTTTGTCAGCGCCAAAGAATTAGCTCCTTTAGCACATGTTAAGATGCAGGCGGTAGCGCAAAAATATACAGATGCTTCTATTTCCAAAACCGTCAACGCTCCGCATGACCATTCGGTGGAAGCTGTTCAGGATTTATATCTGCAGGCTTATCAGTTAGGCTGTAAAGGCATTGCTTATTATCGAGAGGGCTCCAGAAATATTTCGGTTTTAGAATCTTTGGATAAAAAAACAGATACAAAGACTGCGCCTGCAAAATCCGTTGATAAAAAATCCGTTGATGCTGTTTCAGCCCCGGCTACACCCGCTCCTCGTATTCGTCCGGAAGTTTTATCCGGTTTAACTTATAAGATTAAAACCGGTTATGGCACTTTGTATGTTACCATCAATCAAGATGATCAAGGAAAACCGTTTGAAATTTTTGCAACCACCGGCAAAGCGGGCGGATTTTTCGCCGCCAAATCCGAGGCCATTTGTCGTTTAGCTTCTTTGGCTTTGCGTTCCGGCATCCCGGCAGAAAATATTATTGATCAACTGAAAGGCATTCGCGGTCCTATGACAGCTTGGGGTAAAAACGGCCAAGTGTTATCAATTGCCGATGCGATTGCTCAAGTTTTATCCACCCACATCACTTCCGCCCAAGAACAGTTAAAACTTAAATATAACGAAGAAAGCGCCTTGGGTCAGAATAAAACTATTTTTGAGGAAGCAATCGCGGTTGACGCTCAAGCGACAACAACCGCTACCGCTCATCCTCAATCAGTTAATTATTCTGCTTCTATTGCCGACAATGGATTTGCTCCGGAATGTCCGGATTGCGGTAATATTTTAGCCATGGCCGAAGGTTGTATGACTTGCCATGCCTGCGGTTATTCCAAGTGCACTTGATCAAGCGAATAATCTTTGCCATAATAAAGATTAAGTCAAATAATCCTCAACTAAAAAAATGGAACAAAAAAATCAATTCACCAAAGTTAAAATTATCGCGGCGGCTTCTTTAATTATTTTTGGCGCAATTTCTCGCTATCTTTTAAAAGACCTTCCTAATGTGGAAACTATTACAGCGGTCTCTTTATTGGCCGGCAGTCTTTTAGGCGGTGTTTGGACTTTGGTAGTAGGCTTGGTAACTGTGGCTTTATCCGATATTTTTATTGGAAATTCCAGTATTTTGCTTTATACCTGGTCCGCCTGGGCTGTGATGGGTGTATTTGGCTGGTTGTTGTGCAAAAGAAAGAAAAGAGCTTTTTGGCATTCTTTAGAATTAACCGGCATGGGTTTTTTAGGAAATATGTTTTTTTATCTATGGACTAATTTTGGTGTTTGGCAGGAAGGCTGGTTATATCCCGGCAATTTTCAAGGTTTATTAGCTTCTTATGTGGCCGGCTTGCCTTTTTTAAAGATGCAACTTATCGGCACGGCTGTCATTGTGCCCTTGGTTTCTTTGGTTGCTATTTTAGCCTGGAAATATTTGCCTGTCAGAAAGAATTTGAAAGTTTTTTCAGTTACTCAGCGTATTAAATAATAGCTAGCCATAAATTATGAAAATCACCAAAGATACAATTTTAGGAGAACTTTTGGAACAATATCCGAAAGCGGAAGAAGTGTTAAGGGAATATTTGGGCGATGCTCCTTGTCTTACTTGTCCCGGTAAAATGTATGACACCATCGGCAATGGCGCTTTAATTCATGGTTTACCAGAGGCAGAAGTGGACGCCATGGTAGCGGACATTCAAAAAATGATTGAGCAAAAGAAATTGGAAAAATAGTAAATCTTTGCTACCATAAAAACTAGATGGACATTTCTGTTTTAGCAGAGTTGAAAAATAAAATTGCTCAAACTTGGCAATTATTAAAACTGGAAGAAACTCGCCAGACTATTTTTGATTTGTCTGCCCAAACTCAGGATCCGCAATTTTGGCAAAATACCATTTTGGCCAAAAAAGTTACGCAACAGTTAAGCGATTTACAAAAAGAGTTGGCAACTTGGGAAAAAATTAAACAAGAGGTTGATGAAACTTTAGAATTATCCAATTTAGTCAGTAAAGATAATGATTTGTCCCTGGAACAGGAGGTAACTAAAAAAACCGTTGAACTAAAAGAGCGTTTTGAAAAATTGGAGTTTTATGTTTTGTTTTCCGAAGATTTTGATCAAAATGATGCGATTGTGTCCGTGCATGCGGGCGCGGGCGGTGTAGATGCTCAAGATTGGGCTGAAATGCTGGTGCGGATGATTACGCGTTTTAGTGAACAGCAAAAATGGAGCATTGATGTTTTAGATAAATCAGCAGGTCAGGAAGCGGGCATTAAAAGCATTACTTTGCATATTCACGGACGCTATGCTTATGGATATTTGCAATCGGAAAACGGCGTGCATCGCTTGGTGCGCATTTCACCCTTTGATGCCGAAGCCATGCGCCATACCAGTTTTGCTTTAGTGGAAGTAATTCCGGATTTGGGCGCAGTGGCAGAAGTTGACATTAAAGAAGAAGATTTGCGTATAGACGTGTTTCGTAGCGGCGGCCACGGCGGGCAAAGCGTGAACACTACTGATTCGGCTGTGCGCTTGGTGCATATTCCGAGCGGCATGGTGGTTACTTGTCAGAATGAAAAATCCCAGCACCAAAATAAAGCCTTAGCGCTTTCTATTTTAAAAAGCAAACTGCATAAAAAATATTTAGACGAACAAACCGTTGCCAAGAAAAAATTGCGCGGTGTTTATGCTTCCGCCGAGTGGGGCAGTCAAATTCGTTCTTATGTTTTGCACCCTTACAAATTGGTCAAAGATCATCGTACCAAACAAGAGTCCTCAAACCCGGAAAAAGTTTTAGCCGGTGATCTGCGTCTCTTTATGGAAAGCTATTTAAAGTGGAAAAAAGTTTAAAAAATTGGTAAACTACCAAAGTTATTATTAAATTATAATTTTATGTGCGGGATTATTGGTTATATTGGAAAAAAAGAAGCCCAGCCTATTTTAATGGAAGGCTTAAAGCGGATGGAATATCGGGGTTATGATTCGGCCGGTTTGGCCATCATCGCTCAAGAACGAGGAGTTTTTTCTTTGAAAAAATCCGGTAAATTGCAAAATTTGAGCCAAGAATTAAAAGCGCATGTGGTGCAGGGAACTGCCGGTATCGGGCATATTCGGTGGGCTACTCATGGCGTGCCCAATGATATCAACGCTCATCCGCACTCAGATTGCAAAGAAGAAATTTTTATTATTCACAACGGTATTATTGAAAATTTTTCTCAACTAAAACAAAAACTGCAAAAAGACAAACATCAATTTGTTACAGCCACTGACACCGAGGTTTTGGCGCACTTAATTGAGTCTTATTATGAAAAAGATACTCTTTTGGAAGACGCGGTTAGTCAGGCTTTAAAAGAGGTCGTTGGCACTTATGGCATTGCGGTACTTTCCAGTAGAGAACCTCAAAAAATTGTGGCCGCTCGTTTAGGCAGTCCTTTGATTGTGGGTATTATTGCTCAGGGAGAATATATGGTGGCCTCAGACGTAACTGCCATTTTGCCGCAAACGCGCGAGGTGGTGTATTTGGAAGAAGGGGAGATTGTTACGGTTACGCGCGCCGGTTATTCCATTAAAACCTTGAACAACCAAGCGATCGATCGCAAAACTTCCCGGGTAGATTGGGACGCGGAACAAGCGGAGAAAAAAGGTTTTGCTCATTTTATGCTTAAAGAAATAATGGAACAGCCGGAAGTGGTGCAAAATGGTTTGCGTGGTCGATTGGTGGCAGAGGACGGTATTGCGCACTTGGGCGGTTTTAACGAACAAGCCAAACAGTGGCGGAAAATCAATCGGATTATTTTGGTAGCCTGCGGTACGGCCGCTTATGCGGCGCAAATCGGCAGTTATATGATTGAAGAATATGCGGGCGTGGCCACGGTTGTGGAAATCGGATCGGAATTTCGTTATCGCAAGCCGGTATTAAATGACAAAACCGCGGTTGTAATTGTTTCTCAATCCGGAGAAACCGCAGATTCCATTGCGGCCTTGCGCGAGGCCAAGCGGCACGGCGTGTTAACTTTCAGTATAGTAAACGTGGTCGGTTCTACTATTGCGCGCGAAGTGGATAGCGGCATGTATATTCACGCCGGACCGGAAATTGCCGTGGCTTCCACCAAAGCGTTTATGGGCATGCTTAATATGCTGGCGCTTTTCACTTTGGCTTTAGGCAGACAACGTCATTTGTCTTTGGTTACGGGCCAGCGCATTGCCAAAGAGCTGTTGGCCTTACCGGAAAAAATTCAGCAAATTTTGGAACAAAATGATCAAATTAAAGCTTTGGCGCAAAAGTATTTTAAGTATGACCACGCCTTTTATTTGGGACGTAAATATAATTTTGGTACGGCTTTGGAAGGAGCTTTAAAATTAAAAGAAATTTCTTATGCGCACGCGGAAGGCTATCCGGCCGGAGATTTAAAACACGGTCCTTTGGCGTTAATTGACGAGCGTTTTTTCTTGTTGTTTATTGCGCCGCAAGATTCGGTATATGAGAAAAATATCAGCAATATCCAAGAAGTCAAAGCGCGGCGCGGAAAAGTTATTGCCCTAACTACCATAGGCAATAAAGAAATAGCGGATTTGGCTGATGATGTTTTGTTTATTCCCAAAACTTTGGAAATGTTAACACCTATGCTGGCGATTGTTCCTTTGCAATTATTGGCTTATCATGTGGCTGTTTTGCGCCAATGTGACGTGGATCAGCCTCGTAATTTAGCCAAATCCGTGACTGTTGAATAAATACGCATAAATAATTGACAAGAATTATAATTTTTGTTAGCCTAAACCAAGTTTTGCGTGAAAAATTAGGTATAATTTTTTGTATTTAATTTTTCGCGCGGAAATGGATCTGCGCGATATATATAAAGGAGAGGCACCATGTGGTACCTCCTCGGCGGGTTAACCGTCAGTTTCCTCACGTGTATGGCGTGGGGAGCACTCGCCAGGTTTAGTCCGGGCGAATGACGGCCAAAAAAGGTGGGGTGGGCTCCGGCTGAGCGCAAGCTGAAGCTGTGCGGAAAGAGCCACCACCTTTTTCTTTTTACAAAAAGTTTTTTATTTGATATAGTGTTCTTGGACACTTCTAAAAAAGCACCTTTTGCAGGTGTTTTTTTAGTATAAATTACAAAAATGCTCTTATGAGCGGGTGACACCGGAGGAGGGTATCCCATGGCGCGCAATAGCAATGAGCACCATGGGAAACCGCAGGTGGCAGGACCCGCAAATAATATTAGTTTTGTCATTTAAGAATTTTATGCCTAAGTTTCACAAATCCGTAGTTTTTATTGTTTGCTGTTTAGCCTTAAGTTTTGGTGTTTTTTTAGGCACCGGCACAAAAGTTTTACCGGTTGTGATATTTTTTCTGTTTTTAGCCGGTTGTTTTGGCTTAGCTTTTTTTTGGCGCGGTTATTTTCAGCTTTTGTCTTTTATTTTAATTTTTACAGCCGCGGGTTTTGGCCGCACTTTGCTTTTATCGGATTTTTCTCACAATCCTTATGATAAAGAGCTTACTTTTTCCGCTACTATTGTTAAAGATGTAGAAATTCTACCAGCCAAACAGCGCCTGGTGGTAAGCTCTAACATTTTAGACGGTTTGGTGCTTTTAGGTGTGGGGTTGCAACCTCGTTATAGCATCGGCGACTTGTTGGAAATCACTTGTACTTTGCGTCGTCCCGAACCGTTTGAAACTTTTCAATACGATAAGTTTTTACAACGCTACGGCATCGGTAGTACTTGTTATTATCCGCAAATTACCAAGGTTGCCGAAAAACCGGGCGTGTTAAAATTTATTTTTTCTTTCAAGAAATTTTTAATTCTCAAACTGCAAAAATCTTTGTCAGCACCAGAGCACAGTATTTTGCTTGGTTCTTTATTTGGCGTAAATAAAGCCTTGCCGCTGGCCTGGGAAGAAGCTTTTCGTCGCACCGGCACCATTCATTTACTGGTGATTTCCGGATCAAACATAGTGGTGCTTTCGGCTTTGTTGTTAACGGTATTAAAGTCTTTGCCTTTATCGCACCGGACCAATATTTTGTTGGTGATAGGAGTGTTAGCGCTTTACGCCATTTTTACCGGCTGGCAACCACCGGCGGTGCGCGCCACTTTTTTTGGCAGTATCGCTTTGGTGGCTTCTCTTTTGGGCCGCAAAAATCAAGCCTTGCGTTTATTGATCATGGTCGCCACCTTGATGCTGATTTTAAATCCGCTTTTACTTTTGTTTGATGCGGGTTTTCAACTTTCTTTTTTGGCCACTTTGGGCATTATTGTTTTTTCTAAATTTTTGGAAGAAAAATTAACATTTTTACCTGAATTTTTTGGTCTGCGCGCGGCTTCGGCTGTAACTTTATCCGCCACTTTTACTACTGCGCCTTTAATCGCTTATTCTTTTCACTCTTTCTCTTTAGTAACTTTGCCGGCCAATTTGATAGTTGGCCCTTTAATGACTGCGGTCATGCTCTCCGGAGTGGTGGCTGTAGTTTTGGCTGTAATTTTACCCAACACTTTGGCTGGTTGGGTATTACTGCCTGTTTATTATCTTATTCATTTTACTTTGCAGGTGGTGCAAAAATTTAATCAAATTCCTTATGCCGCCTTTAATTTACCGGAAATTCCGCAGTGGTTATTTCTGTTGTTGTCCAGTTTCATTTTTTTCGCCACTTGGAAAGTTTATCAAAAACAACGCTTATGAAAAAAATTATTTATTCTTTTATTGTTTTACTTTTTTTAATTTTATATCCGGCTTGGCAGTGGATACCGAAAACTTCTTCTCAATTGAAAATAGCGGTTTTAAATGTCGGTCAAGGGGATAGTATTTATCTGCGTACGCCCGCAGGTATGGACATTTTA
>MHKJ01000036.1:0-12936 GCA_001818355.1 Candidatus Kerfeldbacteria bacterium RIFOXYC2_FULL_38_9
GGGCAAAAAGGCCCTTCGGCAAACTCAGGATAAAAAAGGGTTGGGGGAAGAAATTTTTGCCAACCCTTTCTGTTTATGGGCATTGCGGACGGCTGCGCGCGAACATTCAGCCGCCCGCCATACACACCATTCCCATGAGTGCTATTTTGATTTTATAAAAACAATCATTCACTCTTTTGTTCCTTCTTTGCTTTCTCAAATTCTTCGTTCAGCACACGTATAGCATAGGCGTAATCTTCAGCACTCATTTTGTCTGCTCCAGAGAATGGCTTTTTTTTGAGGCACTGCATTGCTTCCTTTATTTGTAAAGCTAATTGAGCTATTGTAATAGATTCTAAATCGGAGTTCATACGTAATGCCTCCTCCATTTGTTTTTCAAAAGTATCAAATCGTTTATATTGTCCGCTGGTATATTTTTTTATTCGTCCTGCATAGACAGCCAGTTCATCTGTAATCGGCGATAAACTATTGCGCAAGTCATGAATTTTCATTGCGGGTGGTTCTTGCTTCTTATAGCCCTCAGCTGACTCTACATCTACTTGATGCCATCTCTGAGATATATTACCTAATGTTTCATTAGCAAGTATTTCTTCTTGTCGTTGCTTAAATTTTTCAAGTATCTTATCATATCCTGTTTCTTTGGTTATTCTTTCCAGTGCATTTCTAATTGCATCATAGTATAGTTTTGTCTCTGCTGCACATTCTTGAATAACTGTAGCTTGTGATTGTAAATTATCAGCAACCGCTTGTTTTAACTTCTGCAGAACATCATTGATTGATTGTTTAAATGGCAACTCGAATTGCTTTTCTTGTTCTCTCCTTTCAAGAGGATTGGCGAGTGGATGCAATCTGGTTATTGGTTTTGGTGGCTTACGAAATCGTTGTTGTTCATTCATCGGTGTATTATTAGTAATCGTATCATTATGTTTTAGCTTGGATGACAGTTAGTGTACCAACAGAAAGATGATCCATCAAAGGTTTAAGTAATGGATGTTGTTCAGTTAAATCTATAAACTTATCTTTTAGTTCAGCTATCTCACTTACCCTGTAACGAACGGATGGAACAAAAATAGCATGTCCTCCCGGTTTTACCAAAAATAAGGCGTTACAAAATGCTTGAAACTCTGTTTTTTGACGCGCGGCAATCGCTTCGCTCCTTGCCACGCATCGCGCGGCGGTTCCCGCGAGATTAACCTCTGGCAAAAATGTCATGGTAGAAAGAATGGCATCATATTGTTGATTTCTTATCTTTTCAGGCACTGTCCGCATATCAGCAATATTTCCTTTATGCACAACCGAATCATTCGGATTAGCCGGAGGCTGTATATCTAAACCAAAGACTTCCGCACCAAATTCTGCAAGTGATTTTACGAATCTACCTTGTCTGCCACAGCCAATATCTACAATGCGCATGTCTTGTAACACCTGTTTTTCTCTTAATTCATTTATGTCAGCTTCTTTGAAGTTTTCTCTCTTATCTTTTAAAATTTTAGATAGCAGTTCTGTATTTTTCGACCTTTCGAGTGCATAGCCCAACAACATACTCAGGGTGTATCTTAAAAAATTAGAACCTTCCGTTCTCGTATCATAAAAACCAGATGTTATTAACTGTTTGTCATCTAAATAATTATCAGCTCTCATTATCAGTTTGAACCGCATCTCTTGTTTTATTTTTGCATTATCCATGAATTCATAAAATGCTTCAGGATGAGCAATAAAATTACGGATGTCGTTTAAACTATAAAGTTTAATATCGTTACTATAGTGTTTAGTAGGAATGTGCCCCACACACTCATGTCTTTTCTCTTGATGAGCTGTTGCCCAAGCACCAGTTTCATTTGTATATCGTATAGTATATCCTTTACTCTTCGGTAAGGGTTCAACTGTAAATGATCTATCTGGAAAGGCTACTTGCAATGCCGCGGTCATCTGATCTGGAGAAAAAACTGCAGGGTCCAAATGCCAAGGTTTTTCCGGATTATAGCGTGGAAAAAGCTTTTCCCATTCTTCTGTAATACGTTGAGCAATTGATTCCTGATCTTTATCAAAATTTTGAATATGAAACTGTTTTTCCTCCATCATAGATATATTATTAATTACTGAGCTTTTTTTTGCAACCCCATATGTCATGATCCTCCAAGAACAAAGAGAGCAAGATCAAGTAATTTTATATACTATCAAATGTTTTAAATTTTTACACTTATATTTATTAACAAGGCGTAAATATTTTAAAATTCACTCCAATATAAACAAAATATGGGTTAAGTAATGTCATAAAACGTGACATTTAATTATTATTGTGCTAGTATAAAAGTATGAATATTCAACATACCTTACAAGAATTTGGGCTTTCTGAACGGGAAGCCACTATATACACTACCCTTTTGCAAATTGGTGAAGGAAGTATTTTGGATATAGCAAAAAATTCCAGCTTAAAGCGGCCTACTATTTATACTGCCATGGAAGCCTTGGAAAATAAGGGGCTAATTTATCGTGTTCTTCACGGAAAACGGACAAAATTTAAAGCAGCACCACCCCAAATGCTGCAGTTGCTCTTAAAAAAGAAAGAACAACAATTAACTGATTTACTACCACAGCTAGAGGCTATTAGCAATTTTTCTTCTGGAACGAAACCGGAAATTCGCTATTTTGAAGGAAAGAAGGCGGTGATGTCATTATATCATACCCTATTCACACGACTGGATAAAAAAGATGAAGTATATTTTATTTCTTCAATTCGTGATCTTAAAGTCAACTTTGCAGAACTGATGAACTATTTTGATGCACAATCCATTAAATGGCATTGGAAAGTTCGCGAAATTGTGCCATATACGAAAAGTTCACTCCAATACATTACAGAACACGGCCGCTCAGTTAACAAAAATCCACAACATTTCGTGCGCTTATTGCCAAAGGGATTGGATTTATTTGATATGGAAGCGATAATTACTAAAAATGCCATTATTCTTATTTCTGTTCAAAAAGATATATTTGCGCTCTCAATTCATAGTCAGACATTTGTGGAATCATTTCGCTCCATTTTTCAAGCAGCGTGGATGGTTTCTATTGAGCCAAAATAGCGAGAGTATTTTTTTCTCTGAAAACTGTACGTAGACTGTTGTCTGTGGAATGGTGTGTATGGCGGGCGGCTGAATGTTCGCGCGCAGCCGTCCGCAATGCCCATAAACAGAAAGGGTTGGCAAAAATTCCTTCCCCCAACCCTTTTTTATCCTGAGTTTGCCGAAGGGCCTTTTTGCCCGCCGCCCCTATTCCATTGCGCTCGAATATTTGGTAAAATGAGTTCGAATTTCGTCGTAAGTAGTCAGCAACCAAGGAAGTTTTTCAAAATCCACCAATTCGGTGCCCGCAACAGCGGGCATTTTGGTTAGTATTTTCCACTGTTTTTTGAATTCCACCACCACCTGTTTCTCCACTAATTGGGCGTTCGGCGTTGGAACAACGCCAGCATTCAATTTGAAACGTAAAATATTTCAAATGAATGCTAAGCCGACCGTTTTGGCTTTCGATAGAAAGCTGCAAAGCGACCTATAATCCCCTATTGCCCAAAAGCACACAAAAGAATATATTTATTATGACGTCCCACCACCCGAGTGGGTTTTATTATTTACTTTTTTGAGTATGAACAAATTTTTCCTCTATGCCAGAAAATCGACTGATGAACCAGATAGACAAATATTATCCATTGATGCCCAAATAACTGAACTGAAAGAATATGCCAAGCGAGAGGGTTTGAATATTGTGCGAACATTTATTGAATCACAAACCGCTAAAGAGCCAGGAAGAACAGTATTTAATGAAATGCTTGATTTAATGGAAGCTGGTAAAGCTGACGGCATCATTTCTTGGCATCCGGATCGCTTGGCACGGAATTCTGTTGATGGCGGCAGGGTTATCCATTTAATTGATAGAGAAAAAATTTGTGCGCTTAAATTTCCCACTTTTTGGTTTGATAATACCCCACAAGGAAAATTCATGTTGAATATTGCTTTTGGGCAATCGAAATATTACATCGATAATCTTTCAGAGAACGTAAAACGGGGTTTGCGACAAAAGGTACGCAATGGTGAGAAGCCAGGATTGGCACCAATCGGGTATTTGAATGACAGAAATAAGCACACGATTGTGCCTGACCCGGAACGGTTTGATTTTGTAAAAGAAATGTTTGAACTATATGCCACTGGTGAATATTCGTTGAAGGCACTACAAAAAACTATGTACGATAAAAGATTACACAGTAAGAGTAATAAGGCCTACTCTTTTTCTGTCATTCAACGCATACTGCAAACCCCGTTTTACTACGGCCTGTTTTGCTTCAAAGGCGAGCTGTATCAAGGCGTCCATGAGCCAGCGATCTCAAAAAAATTATTTGATTCTGTACAAGTAATCATGAAAGATAAATCGCGTCCAAAGAAGCGGAAACATAACTTTCTTTTTCGTGGTTTATTAAGCTGTGCCGAATGTGGCTGTGCGATTACGGCAGAAACGCAAAAAGGCCACCATTATTACCGTTGTACCAAAAAGAAACAAAAGTGCACACAAGGGTATGTCAGAGAAGAAATACTTGCAAAAGAAATCTCAAGTATACTTTCTTCTGTTTCTTTACCCGAACCAGTCGCTGATGCGTTTCTGCAAAAACTCGACAAAGAGGAAACGGATACCAGAACGCTCACAGCTTCGCACAGCCACACGTTACGCTCTGAAATGGCTGAGTGTGAAGGTAAACTCAATCGCCTGTTGGATAGTCATTTAGAGAGTATTATTACAAAAGAAGAATATACGAAAAAGAAAGCTGAAATACTAAACCGTAAAGTAGGTCTGGAACAAGAATTGGCTACTTTGGACGCAAAGGGTTTTCGCTGGCTCGAACCGATGAGAGAATTCATTTTAGAAGCAAAACAGGCCCAAAAAGTCGCTTTAGATAAAAATTATGAAGAACTGAGCAATTTCCTCAAAACGGTCGGCTCGAACGCCCAAGTGCGGGAGCGGAAGGTGGTGGTGAAATTCAAAAAACAGTGGAAAATACTAACCAAAATGCCCGCTGTTGCGGGCACCGAATTGGTGGATTTGGAAAAAATTCCTGAGTTGCTGGGGAAGAGGGATTCGAACCCCCGAATGCCAGGACCAAAACCTGGTGCCTTACCGCTTGGCGATTCCCCAAAATTACCAGCTGATATAAAATAAACCGTTTTTAAAAAAAAGTAAAGACCCGCGTTCCAATTATCAAAATTCTGACTTTTTTTCTACAGTTATATTTGACCCTTGACCAGCAAAAGCTCTGGCTTCAGTAAGTGCAGAGATTGATTCTCTTAAGTCCAACATTGCTCTTGTTAGCTTATCTCTTTCCAGTAAATTTTTCATTGATCTCTCTAACACAACTAAAGTCTTCTCAAGTATTTGGGCAGATGCTATAGCCCGATCGTAATCATCGAGTCTTTTTTCTCTTTTGTCTTTTTCAGCACCAGTAATGATCCTGGTTGTATTAGATTCTAATGTCATATTTTTACTTACGTTTTTAAATGTCTGTTGATAGCCACCATGCTGGAAACCACGCTTAAAACCACGCCAATCGCTAACTCGGCTAATACAAAAGACAGCAGGTGTTTTTGAAAATAAACAAAAATAGAAAAATCATAACCGCTAAAAAAGGCGCGTACCGTAGCATCAGAAAAATAAAGCAAAGTTCCAAACAATAAGGTTGTGATAAAGGCGCTGATTAAGCCAATTAACACACTTTCCAAAATAAACGGACCGCGCACAAACCAATTGGTGGCGCCAACCAACTTCATAATCCCCACTTCTTCGCGATGACTGTAGATGGTAATGCGAATGGTGTTGAAAATCACAATAATCGCGATAATTACAAAAATAATACTCACTCCCATGCCAATTTGATAAGCGCGCTGGGTAATTTGCGTAATGCCATTGATAATATCTTGATTATCGCTATAATCAGTACGATCAATTAAAGTGTTAAAATTTGATTTTTGAAAAGCTTCAATAATACCTGGGTATTTTTCAATATCTTTGGCGCGAATAGTCAAGCTGGCCGGTAAAACATTTTCATCCAGTTCATCCAAAGCGGCAATAATTGACGGATCGTCTTTGTGGCTTTCTCGAAACTTGGCTAAAGCGTCGGTTTTAGAAATATAAATAACATCAGCCACGCCCTCAATGGTTTGGGTATATTTTTGCGCTTGTAAAATCTGCTCTTCACTAACATTATCATAAAAATACAAATCCACGTCCACTTTTTGCTCAACTGCGGAAATAATTTGTTGACCGATCACATTCATACCCACCACCAAAGTAATGCTCATGGTGGTTAATACCAAAATGAAAACCGTAATGATTGAAAGCCATAAATTTCGCCAAAAATTCTGAATAGCAAACTTGGTAGCGCGCGCCAAAGCTAAAATCATAATGTGTATTTACCTTTTTTTCTATTAGAAGAAATCGTACCGTTGTCTACCGTAATCACCCGTTTGTTAATTTCGTTCACTATTTCCGGATTATGCGTCACTAAAACCACAGTGGTTCCTAAAACGTTGATTTTCAAAAGCAAATCAATAATTTCATGCGCGGTAATGGTGTCTAAATTGCCGGTGGGCTCGTCAGCTACCAAAATTTTTGGACGATGCACCAGGGCGCGAGCAATTACCACTCTTTGTTGCTCACCACCGGACAAATGATCCGGAAATTTATTAGTCTTTTTTTCTAAACCCACAATTTTCAAAACTTGGGGCACAATTTTGTTAATTTTTTTACGCTTGGCGCCGCAAACTTCTAAAGCAAAAGAAATATTTTCCGCTACGGTTTTTCTTTTTAATAATTTAAAATCTTGAAAAACCACTCCGATTTGTCTTCTTAAAACCGGAATTTCACTGGCCGCAATATGCGAAATATCCCAACCGCCAATAATAATTTTCCCTTCGGTTGGTTTTTCTTCGGCAATAATCATACGAGCAATAGTGGTTTTGCCCGCTCCTGATTGACCAACAATAGACACAAATTCTCCCGGTTCAATGGCAAAATCCAAATCAGCGGCGGCCACAGTACCATCAGGATAAACTTTGGAAACGTGTTCAAAGGTAATCATCTTATTTAATAGGATAAACGTTAACAGTCATTATTCCTTGTGAAAGATTGGCCAATTTAGCAAATTTGGCGCTAGGCAGATCAATAATTCTGCCGGGAATAAACGGACCCGTGGAAGTGATGCGCACTTTGATTTTTTGTCCGGTAAGCGGATTTTCCACCAAGACGCGTGAACCCAAGGGTACTAAATTCATAGCCGCGCCGGTAGCTTCATACCAACTGGCTGATCCGGTAAAATAATCGGCCTTGGTTTTTTGTTTTTCTTTTTGTTTGGGAAGAACCACCGCTATCAGCGCGTTAGACGCGTTAACAGAAAAATGCATTTGTTGTTCCTCTTGATTATAAACATAAGAAACGTCTTGCCACTCCCCTATTGTATCATTCCAAAACATAATTGCATAGCCGCGACTATCTGCTTGCCTTCTGGTTAAAGACAGCCAAATCTCTCCCTGAAGAGCCAGCTCGCTCGGACTGCTTAAAGTATAACGCCAGACATTGCCTACTAATTTATAATTTTTAGTAAGTTTTTTCACTTTTTGAGCGTGAGCGGATATTTGACTGAGTTCAATTTGCAATTTTTTCTTAAAAGCAACAGCATCCTTGGGAATACCTAAACGCAAAACTTTTTTGGGGCTTGTAACCATTGCGCCAAAACGCACATCTTGAGGTTTTAAAACAGCTACCGCCTTGATGTTAATAGCCCAAACAGGAATAAAATTAAAACAAAAAACAAAAACTGCCAACAGCAGTCCCAAAATCACATGTTTAATTTTTGTCCAAAGCCTCATAATACAGATAATAGTATATCCTTCTTATTTACTTTGGTCAATACAAACTCATAATAAACTCTACCGAAAATTGACCGAATAACGAAATTTTCATATAATACCAGCGTTTTGCCGATGTAGCTTCCGCCAGAGGCGGATCCGCCTTCGGCGGACAGTTGGTAAATTATACCTGCCGATGTAGCTCAGTTGGTAGAGCAACGCATTCGTAACGCGTAGGTCCCGAGTTCGAATCTCGGCATCGGCTTATTACAATTTCGGCAGTAAGCGCAAAATACTAGCTTGCGCTTTTTTATTAGCCACCACTTTTTCTAAACTATCAAAAGCAATCAAAATATGGCGCGCCTCAACCGTGCCGGCAGATTCGTCTTTATCTGTCACCTTAATAATATGATAACCGTATTGGGTTTTCACGGGTTGCGAAACATCTCCGATGTTTAAAGCAAAAGCGACAGTTTCAAACTCCTGCACCATTTCTCCTTTGCCGAAAAACCCCAGCTCTCCCCCATTTTCCGCACTTGCCGAATCATCGCTATATTCGGTCGCATACTCGGAAAAAGGTTTGGCGCCACTTAACACCTCTTGATAAACGGCATCGGCTTTTTCTTTGGCGCTTTGCGTAATTTCTGCGTCAGCGCTTAATTTGGCCGCAACTTTTTCCCGCAAAATCACTTCATATAAAACATATTTTTTAAATTCCGTAATTGTCCAACCATAATAATCTTTTAAATTTTGCACCACCTCCGCTTCTCCGTTGGGAGCTTGCGGTAGAATTTCTTGTTCAAAAATATTTTGCACATCTTGATCTGAAACCGTAACTTGATATTTATCTGCCCGTTGTTCAATAATTTTAAGATCAATCATTTTTTCTAGTTCCGTACTGCGCAGCTCTTCCCAAGAAGGCCTGCTGGCTGTTAAAGGTGTGCCCTGGTCTTCTTTTATTTGATAAACTAAATTAAAACCGCTAACTCTTTTTTCCAAATCTTTTAAAGCAACGAATTGGCCGTTTACTATGGCCGCGGGATAAGGCAGGGTATTTTTAAGAGCGCTTTTAATTGCACTCGTGCCGTTGTTTTGATAAACCAACCAATAACTTCCCAAACTTAAAAATAAAAAAAGAGCGATGAATCCTAAAATCAGATAAAGACTTAAGCGTAATTTAGATCTATTTTTTGCTGACGTAGACATTGTTTTAACTGTTATTATATTTATTCAAAAAAAACTCTAACCATTTTTGGGGATTGCCAACCTCTTTTTGAGGCGCTGTTGATAATTCTAGCTGATTGAACTCATCTGGTAAAGAACCGTTTTGAGAAGGCAAACTATTATTAGGCAACATGACCATGTGTTCACCTTCTTTTTGTAAACCCAATTTAGTGCGCGCCTCTTCATCTTGGTGGGAGCTGGTTTGCAACAGAGCAATAATATCGCCAATTTCCACATTTTGCTGGGTTAAACGCGCCACTTCTTGCTCCAATGCACTTATTTCTCTTTGCGTCACTTGACGTCTGATCACTTCTTTAATTAAAGAAATGGCTACAAAAATAAACAAAAGGCCCAACAGAAAAACAAAGGCGCGCGATTGCCACACAGATAAATACCACGGAAATACTTGTCCTCTTTTTTTCATATTTCTTCTTGTGTTTCGATTGTTTTTTTGTTATGGTAATTTTGAGCTTGCAAAATACGCTCTTTTACCCGTAAAGGATCAACCACATCTGGTATTTCCAAATGACCATTGTTGTCACCATAATAAAGGGCAATTGTACCCAGGCGTCCCAGAGTGGCTATAATCCCTTTGGTATTGTAGCGAATATCTTTAATCTGAGCGAGGTCGCATTCGCTGACTTCGCGAAAAAAAAGAGATCTTTGATCAATATCAATAAAACGCTGATCGGTGATGATAAAAATATTCTGCGTTCGCAGAATTATCACTCGCAAAATACCAAATAAAGCCAGCGCCATCAACAAAAAGAAAATCACCAATCCCCAAAAAGCAAAAGTTTGCAAGGGGTACAAAAGAAAAAAGGCCAAAAACAACAAAAAACCATGACGCAAAAGAGGCATTAAATAGTGCCACCAAGAAACATGAATCACGCTTAAAACAACTTCTTCGTTAAATAATAATTTATTTATTAATCTCTTAGTCATATGAGTAAAAAAAATCACAAAAAAAGATGGCAAGAAAAATTATGGATCGCAATAAGTTTTTTAGGCATTATCGCCTTAATTCTTTTCAGCGTCCTGCCTTATCTTAGCGCTAGTAACTAATTATACCAAATTTTTATCTATTAAAAATAATACCAGCCCTAAAACGGCCATCACTGCGGAAATAATCCAAAAACGCATCACGATTTTCGGTTCTCCCCATCCCAGGGCTTCAAAATGATGGTGAATGGGAGTAGAATGAAAAACTTTTTTTCCGGAGCGGCTAATTTTAGAAATGGTTTGAATAATCACAGATCCGGATTCGATAACCAAAATAAAACCAATGAACGGCAAAAGCCAGATAGTATTGGTTAAAATAGCCACCACTCCCAAAGTAATTCCCAAGGCCATGGAACCGGTATCGCCCATAAAAAAACGCGCGGGATGAATGTTAAACCATAAAAAAGCCAAAAGCGCGCCGCAAATAACTCCGCAAAAAGTGGCCAAATCTTCTTTACCCTGAGTAAAAGAAATGGCCGCGTAAGTGGCAAAGGCGGCTAATAAAACTCCGCCGGCCAGTCCGTCTAAACCATCGGTTTCGTTGACGGAAAAAGCAGTGGCCACAATAATAAAAATAAACAAGGGAATGGTCCACCAACCAATATCCATCACCGTATAAAAAGGAATGCGCACTATGGTCCATTCCAGTTTAAAGAAAAACCACCAAGCGGCTATTAAAGCAATAGCGGTAAAAATTAACAAACGATGCCATAAGCGCAACCCCCCTCCGGTAGCGCCCATTTTTTTTACATTAAAAACATCATCAACTAATCCCACTAAAGCAGAAGCCAGTAAAACTCCTAAAGGCAATAAAGTTTCTTTGCGGGATAAAAAATTAAACTCCGGAGCGATAAAACCGGGAAAAAATTGGGGAATAATAAAAAATAAAAAAACCATTAGCAAAACCGTCCCCCAAATCAGGATACCGCCCATTGTGGGCGTACCGGTTTTATGAGCGTGTAATTTAGAAAAAATAGGAGTTTTACTAAGGTCAGAGCGAATATTTTTTTTATACTTATACAAAAAATGGGTCAACAACGGCGTGGCGGCCGCGGCTAAAACAAAAGAAAAAGCGGAAAGCATCAGTACCTTAACTATTTGGAATGAAGAAAAGCCCATATCAATTATTTAATAATACTAATAAAAAAGCGGAAATAAATAAAAAAACTTCCAATAATAAAGTCATAACCAACAAAATACCAAAAATCTCCCTGCTCATTTTTTTAAAATAAAAAATACACAAGATGTTGATAACTAAAATAAACAGCCCTGTACCAGGCACCAAAAAAAGTTGGCGCCAATTACCCACCAAATCTACGCCGTAAAAAATATTATAATGTAAAAAAACCACCTCTTCGGTATAAGGAATTTTCCATAAAAGCAAAGCCCAGGCTAAAATATTTAAAACCAAACCCGTTACTGTCGCCAACAAAAACCCGCGAGAAATTTTAGAAATAGCAGATTTTTTTACCGGTGTTTCCATATTTTGTAATCTTACCACATTTTACCAAAATTTAAAACTTTTATTTATTCTGAAAATATGTTATAATTTTGACAATGACCCACCAAGAACAAATACAAAAAATTCTGTTGGAACAAAAAATTATCGGGCCGCAAGACAGCGTGGCTCAATATGATCTGGAAGCGCGGCGTAAACATGTTGATATTGAAGAAGTGATTGCGGAAAAAAAGAATGTGGCCAAAGAGGCTGTTTACCAAGCCATTGCCAAAGGTTATGACGCTAGTTTTGTTAACCTGGAAACCACCACTTTGGATGATTCTTTGATTGATTTGCTTCCGGAATCAATTGTTCAAAGCCATCAAATAGTGGTTTTTAAAAAAGATAAAAAGAAAAAAATATTGTACGTGGCCACGCGTGATCCGGACGATATTCAAACTTTGGATTTTATTGCCAAAAAAACCGGGTTGGAATTGCATGTGCATTACACCGATTCCAACAGCATCAGCCATTTGGTTAAACAATATCATAAAACTCTGCAAGAAGAGATTAAAACTTTAACCGAGGCGCCGTTGGCTTTAGACTCTTACCAGGGCTTAAAAGAGCTCAACCGCATGGCGCGCGATGTGCCAATTATTAAAATAATCGACACTTTATTAAATTACGCCATTTACCAAAGCGCCTCGGATATTCACATTGAACCTTTGGAAAAACAAGTGGTGATCCGTTATCGCGTGGACGGTATTTTATCAGATGTCATGACTCTGCCCAAAGCTTTACACCCGGCACTGACCGCGCGCATTAAAGTTTTGGCTAATTTAAAAATTGATGAACATCGCCTGCCTCAAGACGGCCGATTTAAAATTGATCTGGAAAATAAAAAAGTGGCTTTCCGGGTTTCCATTTTTCCGATTTATGACGGGGAAAAAATCGTTTTGCGCTTATTGGATGAGTCCGCTAAAGTTTTAACCTTTGAACAGCTGGGCATGCAAAAGGAACGCGCCGCGGTTTTGGAAAGAAACATTAAAAAACCGCATGGCATTATTTTGGTTACCGGCCCCACCGGTTCTGGTAAAACCACCACCCTTTATTCTGTAATCAATATTTTAAACACGTCCAAAGTAAATATTTCTACAGTAGAAGATCCGATTGAATATCGCATCAGCCGCGTGAACCAGGCACAAGTAGCACCAAAAATAGGCTTTACTTTTGCCAGCGGTTTGCGGGCGTTGTTGCGGCAAGATCCGAACATTATTATGGTTGGTGAAATTCGCGATACCGAAACAGCCGAAATGGCCGCTCATGCCGCCATGACCGGACATTTGGTGTTGTCTACTCTGCACACCAATGATGCCGTGGGTGCCATCC
>MHKJ01000036.1:12970-16056 GCA_001818355.1 Candidatus Kerfeldbacteria bacterium RIFOXYC2_FULL_38_9
GGCATTGAACAACAGTTTAAATTTAAAGACATTATTGCAACTTTGGTGCGTTATGGAGAAGTAGAAGATGATATTGAGGTGCAAGACATCAATTTTTACCGAGGCAAGGGTTGTCGGGAATGTAATAATCGAGGCTATAAAGGTCGCGTAGGAATTTATGAAATTTTAGAAGTAACCGATGAAATACGCAAAGCCATTTTAGACAACGCTTCTTCTAAAGAACTGTTTGATTTAGCCACCAAACAAGGTATGATGACTATGGCGCAAGATGGTTTTCTAAAAGCCAAGCAAGGACTTACTACTATCGACGAAATATTGCGGGTAACTAAAGAATAAAAACAATGGCCAAAATTTGAGGAGGAGTATGAATCAAAAAAACAAACAAAATTCAGACAAAAAAAAGAATAAAAAACACCTTTTTCAAAAAGTGAAAACGGTTGATAAAATTTTCTTTACCCAAAATTTAGCGGTTTTAATCAAAGCCGGTTTTTCTTTATCGCATGCTTTACAAACCGTTTCGCGGCAGACCAAACAAAAATGGTTTACCCAAATTATCAAAAAAGTGTCAAAAAACGTGGAAGAAGGACAGTCTTTTGCCAATGCTTTGCGAAAATATGAAAAAATATTCGGCGCTCTTTATATCAACATGATTGAAAGTGGAGAGGTCAGCGGACGTTTAGAACAAACTTTGCGAGAATTGGTAATTCAACTTAAGAGATCGCACACTCTTTTGCTAAAAGTACGCAACGCCTTGGCTTATCCGGTGATTATTTTATTAGCCATGTCTGTTATCGGCACCGGCATGGTGATTTTTGTTTTGCCGAAAATTGTCAGCGTTTACAAAGACGCTACTTACGCTCTGCCGCTACCCACCAGAATAATCATGGCTTTTAGCGATTTTGTGACTAAACACGGTCTAGTCACCATAGCGATTATCTTAATCTTAGTAATAGTAATTTTTTTATTACAAAAACAAGAAAAAGTAAAACTGCCTTTGCATTGGCTTATTTTACGTTTACCTATTTTTGGCGTGATTGTGCAAGAATATAATATTGCGCGTTTTAGCCGAGTTTTTCATTCCTTGATTTCTACCGATATTCCCATTATCACCTCTTTTCAAATTATCACCAGAACCATGCAAAACAGACAATATATTCAGGCCTTGCAAAAAGCGGTGCCGAAATTAGAACAAGGCATACCCATTGGTCAAGTTTTGGCAGAAGACAATGTTTTATTTCCACCAACAGTCATAGAAATGATCATAGTGGCGGAAAAAAGCGGCGCCTTGGAAGAAATGACAGAAGAGATTGCCATTCATTATGAAGAAGAGGTGTCCAGCGCTTTAGACGGCCTGTCGGTTTTAATTGAACCGGTGTTGATGCTTTTTTTAGGAGCGGCCGTAGCTTTGATTGCCGTGGCCGTGCTTTTGCCTATGTATAGTTTGGTAAACGTAATTTAAATTTATGAACAAACAGGGATATACTTTAATTGAATCTTTAATAGCCATTGTGATTTTTATGATCGTGGCCGTGGCGCTTTATTTATCTATTATACTCACTGTTTCTATTTTAAGAGATGATCAAGCGCGTTTAGACGCTTTGTCTATTGCGCAAAATACCATAGAAGAAATTCGCAACGTGCCTTATGATGACGTCGGCACCACCAACGGCATTCCTCATGGAGTGTTTGATGCCGTGCAAACCGTCACCCAAAACAAAACAGAATTTACCATCAAAACCGATATTCGTTATATTGACGATCCTTTGGACGGCACCGCACCTGCTGATGCGGTTAATACCGACTATAAAAAAGTGGAAGTAAATATTTCCTGGAAAAAACAATTTCTTACTAAGCCTGTAACTTTGATCACTAATGTCGTGCCTGAAGGAATAGAAACCAATGAAAATGGCGGTACTTTATGGTTGGAGGTATATAATGCCGCGGCCGAACCGATTAGTAACGCCACTTTAAAAATTACCAACAATCAAGTAACGCCAGCTATTGACATCACTGCCTTTACTGATCAAGATGGCCGTTATATTTTACCCGGAGCACCAGTGGCGGTTTCTGCTTATCATGTGGAAATTTCTAAAAATGGTTACTCCCAAGACCAAACCTACAGTTTAATTGACCTCCAAAACCAATACGGATCGGGAGTCAACAGTAATCCTGACGATTTAACAGTTGTAGAAGCGGATATTACTTCCAAAGCTTTTATTATTGATGTCTTAAGTCACCTCACCATTCATGTGGAAAATAGAGAAACAGCAGAGTCGCTGGTTAATATACCCGTTACTATTCAAGGCAGTAAAAGCATTGGCACCTACAGTGGTGATGGCTCTCCTATTTTAAAATTTAATCTCACCCAAAACACCAACGAAAACGGCGATATAGATCTTCCCAATATGGAATATGATACTTATTCTTTGGCAATCGCAGATGATACTTATGATTTTGCCGGCAGTAATCCTCACAGCCCTTATGTTTTAGCGCCCAATACCACCACGACCTTGGCTATTAAAATTTTACCTCATGCGCCACAAACTCTTTTACTAAGCGTACAAGATCGCAACGAAGCGCCGTTAGCGGGAGCGAGTGTGCATCTTTATAATAGTTTAACTACTATTGACTTGACCAATGTTACTGATGATAGCGGCCAAGTATTTTTTAGTCCTTTAAGTGAAGAAAATTTTACCTTGGAAATATTAAAAGACGGTTATGATCCTCACACGGAAATAATACCTGTTTTAGCTAACCAACAACACACCATAACTCTTACTGAACCGGAATTATGAACAAATTTCCAAACAATTCCGGGTTTACCATCATCGAAGTTTTAGTGAGCGTTTTTGTCATGTCTATCATTTATGTGGTGGCTACTAATTTTGTGATCAACGGTTTAAATATAGAAAAATATGTTAGCCAGCAAAATGAAGCTATTGTGCAATCACGTAAAGCTTTAGTACAAATGTCCGGGGAGTTGCGGGAAATGGTAGCAGCGGATAACGGAGCTTATCCTATAGAACTAGCTGGCGACCAAGAAATAATTTTTTACAGCGATGTGGATAATGACAGCAACACCGAAC
>MHKJ01000036.1:16076-20700 GCA_001818355.1 Candidatus Kerfeldbacteria bacterium RIFOXYC2_FULL_38_9
TTCTTGTATTATAATGCTAATTATCCACAGGATACCGTTGGCAATCCCCTGTCTTACCCCATCAATAAAACCGCTGTGCGGTTAATTAAAATTTCAGTTTTAACTAATGTTGATCCCAGCCATCTGCCAGATACCAGAGAATTACACACAGCCATTGAGTTGCGAAATTTGAAAGAAAATTTTTGATATGAAATATTCATTTTTAGCAAAAATTAATAAAAAAGGCTCCGCGCTGTTACTAACGCTTTTTTTCTCTGCTCTTTTTTTAATCATGTTTGGAGCGATTATCACCTATATTTCTACTCAACACAAAGCCGTGCAACAAGAAATCAATCGCGCGCAAGCGATCAATGTAGCGGAAGCTGGCGTGGCTTATTACCGTTGGCATTTGGCGCATTTGCCTGACGATTATAGTTCCAATACCGGAGAACATGTTTATAAAGATCGTGCTGGCAAAAATTTTGGCGTTTATGATGTGAGTGTGCAACAACCCAGTGTTGGCTCAACGGTTGCGCAAATTACCGCCAACGCTTACCCGGCGGAAGCTCCGCAAGTAAAAGGCAGAGTCAGAGCTTTATATGGCAAGCCTACTCTGGCGCATTATGCTTTTTTAACCAACAGCAACGTTTGGTTCGGCGATACGGAAAAAATCAGCGGCGAACTGCATGCCAACGGCGGCGTGCGGATGGACGGCATCGGAGATTCTATTTTAAGCTCGGCTCAGCAAACTTACATTTGCGGACAAGAACACGGTTGTAATAATGAAGAAAAACCCGGCATTTGGGGCACCGGCCAAGATGCGAGTTTGTGGCGCTTGGCTGTAGAACCAATAGATTTTAATGCTATTTTGCTAAATTTAGAAACCATGAAAACCGATGCTGATGCTGACGGCATTTATCTGCCGGACTCTGGCAGTTTTGGCTATTTTGTGGAATTTCATGCTAATGCGACTTTAACCATTTATACTGTAACCGCGGTGGCGAATGCTGTTGATGGTTATAACGGCACCAAAACAGTTACCGAGTCCATTGATAAAACCGCCTGGTTAGCTGTGCCTAATTACGAAAATATTCCCCTGCCACATAACGGTTTAATCTTTTTAGAAGATGATGTTTGGGTGAGCGGACAAGTAAACGGTCGAGTAACCTTGGCGGCGGCGCGCTTACCTGACGGTTCTTTTGAACGTGCGGATATTTATTTACAAAATGACCTTACTTATATCACGCACGATGGTCATGATGTTTTGGGTTTAATTGGCCAAGAAGACATTTTGGCTACTTTTCAATGCGAAAGCGATTTGATTATTGATGCCTCTTTAATAGCAGTGCACGGTCATGTTTATCGCTATTATTATCAAACAACCAAAAAAGAACCCTATAAAACTTACGCACTTCGTGATAAAATAAAAACATACGGCAGTATTATTACCAATACCACCTGGACTTGGAGTTGGGTTACTACCGATGGCGGTCCGGTCACCAGCGGTTTTCAAAACACTGAAACCGTTTATGATCCGAATTTAACTTATGCCGCACCGCCCTCTTTTCCTACGGAAAATCAATATGTTTTCATTTCTTGGGAAGAATTAGAATTAAAAGAAGAATAAATGCCTTTTTTTAGAAATCCTAACCAAACTATCGGTTTAGATATCAGCGATCATATAGTGCGCGCTGTTCTTTTAGTTAATAATCACAAAATAAAACAAATTAAACACTTTACTCAAATTCCTTTAAATGAGGGAATTATCAACGACGGTCATATTGAAGATGTGACGGCTTTTCAAAAAACCGTTAAAAAACTCATGACCAAAGGTATTCACGCCAAAACCGCCACGGCCGTAGTGGGTTTGCCGGAATCTCACGGTTTTGTCAAAACCATTTATCAAGAAAACCCGGAAGCGATAAAAGAAGAAATTCAAAAACATCTCCCCTTTCCTTACGAAGAAATGGCTATTGATACGGTGGTGAAAAACGGTTTATTAAGTTTTGTGGCTGTAAAAAAAGACGTCATTGAACAATATCTATCCGCTCTTTTACCATTAGGATTTCATATCCGCGCTTTAGAAATTGAATCTCAAGCTATCGCCAGGCTGTTTGCCGGCAAAAAAATTGTGAGTAAAAACCCCAATCAAGCGATAATTATTGGGGATATCGGACACAATCATACTACTTTTGTCTTAGTGCGTAATGGTTTAATAGAATTCACCCACACCTCTAAACTAATTTCCGGAAAAAATTTAACCGAGCATTTAAAACAGCATTTTGCAATTGATTATCAGGAAGCGGAAAAAATAAAACTTACTCAGCAAGATAATCCGGAAGTGCAAAAAATTATTGATGCCCATCTTACCGCCTTAGCTAACGAGTTAAAAAGAGTGGTCAATTTTCATCAAGAGCATCCTATTGGCCAAGTCTCCAATCAATATTTTGTTTATATTATTGGCGGGAGTGCGAAATTAAAAAATTTACGTCAACATCTGGAAGCTAAAATCCAATACCCGGTGCACCAAGCACAATTATCCACAGAAATTATTGTACCCAAAAAACTCCAACCTCAATTTTTGTCTTACGGCACAGCCATTGGGTTGGCTATTCGCGATTTTAATCCCCTTTAACCCTTATGTACGATTTTAATTTATTGCCAAAAAAACAACAAAAACAGACCTTAAGGTGGATTATTAAAACCCAGCTGAATAACGGACTTATTTTTTTGAACATACTCTTTTTAGTCGGTGCCGGTTTTTTGTTCTTGGCCAATATCAACCTGCAAAATATTGTCAATTTAAGTCAACCAATAAAAAATACCATGACCGACGTCGATCCCGACCTGGTGCAAAACATGCAAACCGTTAACCAGCGTCTTTCCGCTTTAGCTGATATTCAAAAAACCCACCAAAATTATTTATCCTTGCTCCTGCAAATAACCGAACTGATTCCGGCTGATGTTTCTTTATCTTCTTTAAATATTGCTTATGAAACCAGTAATATCACCATTTCCGGCAAAGCGGACAGTCGTGATGCTATGAAAAATTTTCAATACGCCCTGGAAAAAGATCAACGTTTTACTATTGTTGACTTTCCTTATGACGCCTTTACGCAAACAAAAAATATTACCTTTTCGATAGCATTGTCTTTTACACCAGAAGATTTTTTAGTAAGCAACTCTAGCAATCAACTATGAAACCAGAAAATACCAAAACTCCAAAAAAGCCTTTGTTAGATCAAGACAACAATAACACGCTTTTGGGAATTCAAATAGTTTTAATGATTTTAATAATAGCCATCGGCATTTTTCCTCTTAGTAGAAAAATGATTAAATTGCAACGCGAACTGACGGAAACGGCACAAGAATCATATCAACAAGAAGCGGAAAAAATAAATGAAAAAAATTCTTTGGAAAAGTTTAAAAAACTATCAGACATTGCCGTACTAGAACAAGCTTTGCCGTCGGAAAAAGATATTATTAAATTTATAGAAACCTTTGAAAATGCTGGTCAAAATAATAAGGTAACTCAAAATCTCGTTTTAAAAACCGAAAGTAAAAAAGATACCGGAACCTATGTGGTTATTCCTTTGACTATCAACATCGAAGGATCATTGGGATATATTGTGCAATTTCTGAAAGACATAGAAAAATCGGATTTCTACTTGGAACCAAAAAACATCGCAATTGGCAGTAATATTACAGATGACAATCAAACCCTAATATTAGAGGCCGATTCCTTCTGGCTTAAAGAACAATAATTATGAAAAAAATCAACCTCCAAATAAATTTTAAACAAATCCTGATCACTAATTTCTTCAAAATATTCGAATTAGTGTCTTTAATTTCCCTGACAATTTTTATTTATTTTTTCTACACTTATTTTTTAACCCCCACCACCCCGGCCCTGCCTGACGAAGCCGGTTTGCCCACTCAAAATGAAGGCAAAATAAGCAACCTGGACAATTACGAACAAATAATGGCAGATCATCAGCAGAAAAAAAACCAAGCCAATGCTTTTACCGGTTATATGCTAAACAACCCCTTTCGCCACACAACTGAAGAAGAATAAACCGTTTTGACCGACGTTCCACTTGACCGTCCTTTTATTTCTGTTATGATAAAATACGCTAAGTTAATAATTCAATATTTATGGCACATACCAAGGCAGGTGGGTCGACTAGTAATGTCCGAGACTCTCAAGCACAACGTTTAGGGGTTAAAAAATTCGGCGGACAAAAAGTAATTCCTGGCAATATTATTGTGCGCCAAAGAGGCACTAAATTTCAAGCGGGAAAAGGAACCAGGTTAGGCAAAGATTATACTATTTTTGCCACCGTGGCAGGAGCGGTTAAATTTACGGCTAAAAAAATTATCCGTTTTACCGGCGCTTTGAAAAAAACAAAAATTGTTTCTGTGGTAGCTAACAAAAAAACTTCTTAAAATTATTGCTTCGCTAAGTTAAGTTTAAAGCTAACTTGTTTTTGATTAGGAAATTTTAATTTAATCTCATAAACTCCGATTTTTTTAATAGCGGTTGCCAATTCAACCCAAGCGGAATCAACCTCTAAAGAAAACTGTTTTTTAATTTCCGCAATAATGGTAACCATAGGCAGAGCGGCAAACAAACCGCCATCTTCAT
>MHKJ01000036.1:20712-20906 GCA_001818355.1 Candidatus Kerfeldbacteria bacterium RIFOXYC2_FULL_38_9
CAATTTTCAGCTCCGCATTAGCGAGAGAACTGATAATTTTAAGACTAGCCTCGTCTTTTAACTTTTTTTCTTGCTCTATTTTTTTTCTGTTTTGCTCGGCCTCTTTTATTTTTTCTGCAGTGGCCACCACAGCCAAACCTTTGGGCATAAGATAATTACGAGCATAACCATCGGCCACCTCTTTAATTTCGTAA
>MHKJ01000037.1:0-6975 GCA_001818355.1 Candidatus Kerfeldbacteria bacterium RIFOXYC2_FULL_38_9
CGGTTATTGCTTACAATAAAGGAGGGGCTGAGGAAATAGTAGAACATGGAAAAACCGGTTTATTGCTTGATTATCAGGCTTGGGAAGATTTTGCCGATGCTTTGATTGATTTTGATCCCCAAGCCTTTGATCCGGCATATATTAGACAAAGAGCCTTGACCTTTGATCAAACTCAGTTTAAAAAGAAGATACAGGCTTTTGTTACTGAAAAATTAAAAGAATTAAAAATAAAATAATGGAACTTAGAACTCACGCTCATCTTATTAAAAATGCTCAATGGTTTATTTTGCTTTTTACGCTTTTAGCCGGCGTAGCCGCTTTGCTGTTTGCGGTTTTTAAACCGGTTTCTTATAATGCCGCCGCTTCTTTTGAAGTGGAGCTGGTGAATAGGCCGGCGGTAACAGATTATCAATATGGCGCTTATTATGATTTAAAAGCAGCTGAATTATATACCCAACATTTAATGAGTCTATTGATGACTCCGGCAGTAGTTAAGGAAATATATCAGCAGGCTGGAGTGTCTTATACTATTGAATCTTTTTCCGTTTTTACCAATCGTTTTCATACTAAACAATATTCCGCTCAAAACTTTATTGTTAATTTTTCAGATCATAATGCGGATAGCGCCAATCGTTTAGCCAAAGCGCTGGGAGAAGTGGTGGTAAAACATTCGGAAGATACTGGCAGTATCAATCAAGAACGAGTTTTTTATGTGAAAGTTTTAGATCCGGTCGTGGCGGAAAATCAAATAAACTTATGGTTATTAACAGTCTTGGGTCTGGTGGGTGGTTTTTTAACCAGTTTAATTTTGGTTTATCTGCGAGAATACTTTCGTTAAAAATTTTAGCTTATGCGCATCGGCATTGATGGTCGTAGTTTACAAGAACCCCAATACAGCGGGGTTTCTGTGTATACTCAATCCTTATTACAGGCGCTTCTGTCTTTACCAGAAGCCGAGCCGCATGAGTTTGTTTGTTTTTTAAACGGTTATGCTTTAAACGCCGACGCCATTATTAAGAAATTTCCGCAAAAAAATATTCGCTGGCTAATTAAACGTTGGCCTAATAAATTGGTAACTGGCGGTGAAATTATTTTTTCTTATCCCAATTTGCGCCAATTATTTGGCAAGGTAGATATGGTTTTTGTACCGAGCATGCAGTTTTTTCCCATTAAAGATCATACTGTGCCGTGGATTTTAACCGTGCATGATTTGTCTTTTGAAAAACATCCGGAGTACTTCAGCCTCAAAGGCAGGTTATGGCATAAACTTTTAAGACCGCGTCAGTTTTGCCAGTCGGCCACGCGCTTACTGGCCGTTTCCGAGCACACCAAAGACGATTTACAAGAAATTTATCATCTTCCTCACAATAAAATAGAAGTGATTTACCCGGGTCTTGGTGCACCAACAGAAATTTCGGCCACAACGCATCAACAGTCGCTAAATTTACCGCAAAATTATATTTTTTTTCTCTCTACCATAGAGCCCAGAAAAAATTTAGAAACTTTGTTATCAGCCTTTGCTTTAGTGCGCCAACAACACCCTGATTTATATTTGGTTTTAGCAGGCGCGCCAGGTTGGCAATTTAAAAAAATAGCAAGAGCTTTGACTGCTGATAAAAATATTATTTATCTTTCTTATCTTGCCGAAAATGTGAAATGGCAAATTTTAAAACAGGCGCGTGTTTTTGTTTATCCTTCTCTTTATGAGGGGTTTGGTTTTCCTCCTTTGGAAGCGCAGGCTATGGGTACGCCCGTGATTGTGGGCAGTCATTCTTCTTTGCCGGAGGTGTTGGGCAATAGCGCGCTTTATGCTAATGTGTTGGATGTGGAGTCTTTAAGCCGCGCCATCAGCCATTTGTTAGAGAATGAGTGCTTGCGGCAGGATTTTATTGCTCAGGGCAGGAAAAATGTAGAAAGATTTAATTGGCAAAATACCGCGCGGCAAACTTTAAACGCTTTCTTAAATTTAAAACAATGATTGAAAAAGCCGGAACCATCATCTGGCGTCATTCTCAAACTTCAAATCAGAAAGAGGAGATTTTGCTTGTTCACCGTCAGCGTTATGATGATTGGTCTTTGCCTAAAGGACATTTGGAAGAAGGGGAGACGCCTTTGCAAGCCGCGTTACGAGAAACTAAAGAAGAAACCGGTTTTGATTGTAAATTTTTGACTCCTTTGCCGGATTTTGTTTACACCATGTCCTCCGGAGAACAAGCGCGAGTTTTTATGTTTTTTGGTGTTTTAAAAGATTCTAGCCAAAATTTTGATCCCCAAGATACAGAAGTTGATGAAATTAAATGGGTAACCCTAGCTCAAGCTTTAACTATTGTTTCCTATCCTTCTTTACGAGAATATTTAACTAAGAATTTTCTCTCTTCTTTGCTTTAATTTTGCGTACTATTTTGCCAACCAGCCATACCAATGGCACCGGAATTAAACTATAAACAGCCACCCAGACCGTAAACATCACTACCAAGCCCAGAGTATCGACCAAAGAACACAAAGCGCGTATTGTTTCATATTTTACTTCTCCCCAAAAAGTCGTGGTGTCAATATTACTGATGTCGTTCCAGGCAGTTTTTTGTTTTTCAAGCAAGACAATAGTCACGTCGGCCAAACCGTATTGAGCAATGGTTTGCTCGCGTTCGTCTTGAGAATCTTGTATTTGTTTTTCTTGGCGTTCAATTTCTTGTTGTAAAAGAGTGCGTTCCTCTTCACTGTTCATTGCAGACAGCTCTTTGCGTTTTTCCGCTATTTGTTCTTCAATTTGTTTAATGGTTTCATCCAGTTGCACAACTTCAGCGCTCACATTTTGCACATTATAAGATAGCACTTTTAATTCACCATTCGTATCATGCTTATTTAAAAATTGTTGGAATTCATCCAAGCGTGCTACAGGCACTTTGACATAAATTGTGCCATTTTTATAATGAGTATTGTCATCATAATTAGTGCTCACCAGATAGCCTTCCAGGTCGTTCATTTTTTTCTGTATCTCTTGTACTACGTTTAAAATATTTTCTTTTGTTTCCAATTGAAAAGCCACATCTGTTACCAAAAGCTGTTTTTCTTTTCCGTTTTGTTGATAAGATAAAGTATTTTCTTTTAATATTGGATCAAAATTTATATAATCTAGCTCACCCAAAGCTACAGGAGTGCTTTCCAGATCTTGTTCAACTTTTATTTTATTATTAAAAGCAGAAAGAGTTAATTCATTACTGGTAGTGGCAGTTTGTTCTTGGGGATTGGTGACGATGACTGACACCACGGCTAAGATCAATACGCCCACGGTTGTCGCTCCATAGATCCATTGTTTTTTGGAAAAAAAGTAATTTTTCATAGTTAGTTTTTCTTTAATATTTTTATAATCCTCCTGTTTTTTTTCTCTTTCTTTATGCCAAACCAGGTGCAGTTGGCCGGCTATTTTTTTTTGGGCAACATCAAAATTTTTAGCATTTGCTTCTTCCTTAATCAGGGCTAATAATTTTTCCACGGAGAATTTTGTTGCTTTATTGTTCATATTTTTTTAACTTTTTTTGCAAACGCTTCAGCGCGCGGTGAATATGCACATTGCAGTTGTTAATCTTGAGGTTTAAAATTTTCGCAATTTCTTCATTGGGCAAATCTTCAATAAATTTTAGATGAAGGATTTTGGCATCTTTGTCGGAACACTGTTGCAAAATACCCCTACAATTCATCATTTGTTCACATCTTTGACTGTCTGAAACGCCAGGTAAGCGCGCTAAAGATTCATCATCGATATTTTCCGGAGTTTTTTTGCGAAAATAAGAGTTTATCTGATTTTGGGCAATAGTTAACAGCCAGGAAGAAAAGGGCTTTCCTCGATCTTTATATTTGTCCAAAGCGCGCATGACACTGATGAAGGTTTCCTGGGTTAAATCCTCAGCCAAGGTCTCGTTGTGAGTTTTAGCAAAAATGAATTTTAACACTCGTTGAGCGTAAATATTATACAGCTCAATAAATGCTTGTTCGTTTATTTTTGCCTGTTCCAGCAGTTGGGCGCTTATTTCTGGCCACTGTTTCATGAGTTTTAATTTATTCGTGGTAATATGTATAATGCATGATACATTATACATATTACAGGGCTATGATTTTCTAATCAAACAAACATCTTAAAAAATAACTACTTAAAATTTATGAAAAAACAATTGTTTTTCTTACCAATCGTGGCCATGATCTTGTTATTAACAGGCTGTAACGATCAAACAACTCCTAATCAGTCTGGTGTTAATATTTCCGGTAATTATCTGGGCAGTGACTATCAAGGAAATTATGTGTGGGGCGGAGCTATGAATTTAGCGTGGAACGAATTAAACGAAAATATTTTACATGAAAAATTGCAATTAAATACAGACGACAAAACTGCTTTAGACATGGTGACAAAATTAAACAATCCGGTTTTCACTAAAAAAGACTTGGACGATAAAAGTTATTATGTTAAAAGCGGCTATGGCCAAAATACGGTCGATATCATCAATAAAGAATCCAAAGAAAAATTTCCCAGTAAAAGTTTTAAAGATTTAGATGTTTCTTTATCTCCCAGAGATATCATTTCTTACGCTTATTTTTTGAAAGAAGTGGAATATGTTACCGCGTTTACTGAAAAAAATGTTTCTTTTAACAATCAAAAAGTAAAAGGGTTTTACGCAGAAACAGACGATCAAAAAACAAATGTAAAAATTATTAAATATGAAAGCGACGATAAATTTATTATTAGTTTACATCTGCAAGATAAGAGCGATCAGTTAATTTTAGCCAAAGGTTATGACATGCAAAATCCGCAAGCAGTTGTTACAACCATAAACCAAAATAATCACAAAGATTTACCAGCCATTGATGAGGCTGATAATTTTCAAGCGCCTAAATTACACCTTGATCACCACCGAGATTATGTTGAGCTGATTGGTAAAGCATTAGCCAATTCAGGATTTGAAGATTATTTTATTTCACAAATGTTTGAAAATATTAAATTTAATATGGATGAAAAAGGAGCAAGGGTGGAAAATGAAGCGGTAATTGCTTTATTAGAAAATATTAGCTTAACAGATGAAAAACCGAAAAATTTTATCCTGGATAAGCCCTATTGGGTAGTAATGCAAAGGACCGATTCGCAAAATCCTTACTTTATTTTAGGAGTCAATAATACAGAGCTGATGGATAAAAATTAACGGTTTTAATTTAAACGGGAAAGTGTTATAATAAGGGCATGTTTTTTTTCCAAACATTTCGTTTTATCTTGGTTGATCTGATTTTGAATATTTTTTATTTTCCTGTTTGGTGGTATACCACAGGTGTTTTAAAAGTATTAAACCTGATTAACAAAGAAATTTCCTCTTTGGCCGGGGCTTTACGCTTGAAAACTTTGTTTCGTTTTTTGTTTAAGCCCATGTTCGGTCTGACTGATCGTTGGAGTTTGGTAATTAGCATTGGCGTAAGGTTGGTGCATTTTTTTGTTCTTTCTTTAGTAACCCTGTTGTATACCGTAGTTTTGGTGTTGTTGTTTTTGCTTTGGTTGATTTTGCCGTTTTTTATTTTGTATAATATTTTGTTTCATGCAGGTGTTAAACTTGATTTTATGAACTTGTACTGATTATGGAAACGCCGCCAATAAAAACCAATATCAAATTTATCAACTGCGCTTCGTGCAGTGGTTTTGGTTATGAACTGAGCCCGCAGAAAGAACATTTACTTTGTACTGCTTGTCATGCCAAACCTCCTTTTTTCGCCATTTTGGATCGTCAGCTTTTATTTTGGGGCCAGCTTATTACTCAAAACGGTATTACGGAAAGAAAATTTCAACGCAGTATTCATACCGTTTTTAATATTATGCTTATGGCTTGGGGGGTTTTGGGTTTAAGCGCTTTTCTGTATTCTGCTTATCTTTATTTTTATCCTACTTTTCCCAGCCTTTTTGGTTTGGCTGATTTGTTTACCACGCCGAATAAATTTTTAGCGGTTTTTTGGTTGTCTCTGGCTACGGATTTTTTACTTTATTATCGTCTGGATCTTATTAAAGCTTCCCAAAAAAGTTTTGATTATAGCTTATCGGCTCTAAAAAAAGAGGAAAAAGAAAAAAAACATTTTAAATGGCCGGCTAATCCCACTTATGAAAAATTTCAAAAACAGCCTCAGCACAAAAAAATTGACATTGCCAGCTATTTTACCACCGAATGTTTACAAACCATTGAACATGCTTATTTAACAGCCAAAAGGCTCGATCATCATCAAATTACCCCTTTGCATTTATTGGTAGCTTTATTAGACGGCGGCTCAGTAGCCACTATGATGGTGCGTTTGGGAATTTCTAAAAATGCTTTGGTGCAAAAAATCGGTAAAGCCATGTCACGAGAGGGAATTGAAAGCGGCCGGGGTATTGATTTGGGTTTAGAATCCAGACAGATATTTTTCTACGCTTTTGAAGAAGCGCGTTTGCATAAAAGAAAGTTTGTGGACACCATGGAGCTTTTTATCGCGATCATTCATCATGATCCATGGGTTTCAGAAATTTTTTATGATTTGGAAATTGAAGAGAAAACTCTGCAACATGTGATAGAGTGGATCCACATTCAACGCAATTTAGTTTCCGAATATCAACAGTGGAGCCAGAAATCTCGCCATAAACCAAAAGGCATTATGGACCGAGCCATGACCGCTCGCCCTTCTCCGGTTTTGGAAAGTTTGGCGCAAGATTATACGGGTGTGGCTTTAAACGGCGGTTTTTTTCCGATGTTTGGTCGTCAAAAAGAAATGGCACAAGTAATGCGTATTTTAACCGCCCGTAACGGCAATATTTTGTTGGTAGGTCCTGCTGGCGGAGGAAAATCCACTATTTTACAAGGCATTGCCGAACGCATGGCCGCTGAAGACATGCCTCCTCAGTGGCAAGATAAACGTTTTTTAGTTTTAGATCCCGGTGCTTTGGTAGCCAACGCACAAGGAGTGGGGGCGATTGAA
>MHKJ01000037.1:6991-11273 GCA_001818355.1 Candidatus Kerfeldbacteria bacterium RIFOXYC2_FULL_38_9
ATGTCGCCGGTAATATTTTATTGGGTATTGAAGACATTCATCATCTTTTAAATATGCGCTCTACCACCGGCTCTGAAGACGCGGGCAGTATTTTAATGAATGCTTTGTCTCAAGGATATTTACAAGTAGTAGCCACTACCACCACGCAAGAATATCAAGAATTTATCGGTACCAAAGAAACTTTTTTGCGCCGTTTTCAAGTAGTCAAAATAGAAGAGCTAGATCGAGATGACGCTATTCTGGTTTTAGAAGCCAAGGCGGGTGAATTGGAATATAAACATAAAGTATTTTTTACTTATGCGGCCATAGAAGCGGCGGTTGATCTTTCCTCGGCTTTTATCCAAGATCGTTATTTACCGGCTAAGGCTTTGGATATTATTGCAGAAGCGGCTACTTACACGCAAAATAAAAAAGGCGATAACAGTTTAGTCAGTAAAGAAGAGATAGCGGAAATTATTTCGGAAAAAACCAATGTGCAAGTAACGGCTATTACCGAAGACGAGAAAGAAAAGCTTTTAAATTTAGAAAGCATTATGCACCAGCGGGTGGTGGGGCAAGAAGAAGCGATTATAGCCATCGCTTCAGCTTTGCGTCGCGCGCGGGAAGGCCTGCGAGACGTTGGTCGTCCGATTGCCAACTTGTTGTTTTTAGGGCCTACCGGAGTGGGCAAAACCGAAACCGCCAAAACTATTGCCGAAGTTTATTTTGGCAATGAAAAAAATATGATTCGTTTAGATATGTCGGAATATCAAGACGTGGACGCTTTGTCCAAACTTATTGGTCATAAAGGAGAGCGCGGAATTTTAACCGAGGCTGTGCGCTTAAAGCCGTTTTCTTTGGTTTTACTGGATGAATTTGAAAAAGCGCATCCGGATATTTTAAACATATTTTTACAAGTGATGGACGACGGTCGTTTAACGGACGGTTTGGGTCGCACTGTGGATTTAAGCAACTGTATGATTATTGCCACTTCTAACGCCGCCACTCAACAAATTCAAAACGGTTTAACGGCAGGCTTAAAAACCGATCAAATAAAAAATAAGTTAATGGAAGAAGTTTTGCCGCGTATTTTCAAACCGGAGCTTTTAAATCGCTTTGACAATGTGGTCATGTTCAGTCCCTTAAATTTTGATCAAGTTTTATTGATTACGGAAAAAATGGTGCACAAATTAACCCAAAAATTGCAAGAGCAGAGAGGCATTGTGTTGGTGGTGAGCAAACCAGCCTTGTTAGAAGTGGCCAAAAAAGGATATGATCCGCTTTATGGCGCTCGTCCTTTGCGCCGCGCCATCCAAGATACTATAGATGACGCAGTGGCTAAACTGTTATTATCGGAAAAAATTAACCGTCGCGATAAAATTATTTTGGAAGCTGGCGGAGAAGTGCGGTTAGAACGCGCCGCTCGTTTATAGATGTTTATAGATTGTAGATAAATTAAAGCCTTGTTATACTATATAACAGCCTCTAAGATTAAGGAAAATATATGCATAAACTTTTAGAATTAGACCTGGTTTCCGTAGTAGAATCAGCGGCCATAGCCTCCGCTCGTTTAATGGGCAAAGGGGATAAAACGCGAGCGGACGAAGTTGCCACTCAGGCTATGCGCCAACGATTGAATGAGTTGGAAATTTCCGGCCGCATTGTTATTGGCGAAGGAGAGCGCGATCAGGCGCCTATGCTTTATATTGGCGAAGAATTAGGCACGCAAACCGAGCAAGCTCCCAAAATTGATATTGCGGTCGATCCTTTAGAAGGAACCAATTTAGCCGCCGCCGGTGCCAACAATGCCATTACCGTCATGGCGATTGCCGAACGCGGCGGTTTATTGCATGCCCCGGATATTTATATGAACAAGTTAGTGGTGAGTCCCGAGGCCGCGGATAAAGTGGATATTAACGCGCCCGTAGCAGATAATTTACAAGCCCTGGCTAAAGCTTTGGGCCGCACTGTGGCAGAATTAGTGGTGGTGGTATTAGAGCGTGATCGGCATGATAAACTTATTGCGGATATTCGTAAAGCCGGCGCGCGCATTAAACTTATTACCGACGGAGACATTATGCCAGCCTTGGCCGCTACCATCAAAGGCCCAAACATTCACGCCTTGATGGGTGTAGGCGCGGCTCCGGAAGGAGTCATTACCGCGGCCGCTTTGAAATGTTTAAAGGGCACGATGCAAGCTCATTTTGTGATACGCGACGATCAAGACGAGAAAAATTTAAAAGCGGCAGGCGTTATTGATCCTTCCCGGGTTTTAGGGCTTGACGATTTAGCGCCGGGCAAAAAAATTCTTTTTGCCGCAACCGGAGTTACCAACGGTGATATGCTCAAAGGCGTACAGTTTTTTCCCGGCGGAGTACGGGTCAATACTTTAGTTATGTCTTTTGCCAACAACACCGTGCGTTTCTTGGATTCTTTTCATTCTTTAGATAATACCAGATTAGATACTATTTTTACTATTTAAAATATATTTTATGTTTATCAAAAAATTTTTGTTTCTCTTGACCGCTGTTATTTTTTGCTTTCCCTTGGCCACCCGCGCCGCTGTAAATATTGCAGGGCCTATCGCCGCCGGAGAACTTTCAGATGTGCGCACCATTACTACCATCAATAACGAACTATTTTTTATTGATAATGTTCAGCAAGGTTCTAATTCTGAAAAACATTTGTATCGTCTCAATGGCAAAAAAATGAATAACCTGGAATTGCTTTATGCGGTTCAAGCTTCTTTGAATAAAGATGATTATGTTTTTAGTTTTAATGACGATCTTTATTTAACCGCCACCGGCAAAAAGGGGAATAGAATCCGCATTTATCGTTCGCAAGACCAAGGAGTTACTTGGAAATTGTTAGATAAAATAGGTTTTTTTGATGAGACTATTGCCAATAATATTCGTGATGTTTTTGCTACTGATGCTCGTTTATATTTAGTTATCGAAGGAACCTCTGGTGTGGCTACCAGTAGTACCAAATTAAGTTTATGGAGTTTGGAAAAAGGCAGTTCCGGCTGGCAAAAACAAACTATTGCAGAAAATAATCCGCGTTACGTCGGCTATAATTTAATGGATAACGATCCTTATTTGTATATCAATACTTGGCAGACCATACCGGGGGACACCAAAAGTTATAGTGCGGCTTTGTATACCCCTCAAGATTATGCCGGCAATAAATTTAGAAAAATAAGTTTGGATAATTTTGATGGTGATTTGCCGGTGCGCGAAGTACAAGAAGCGGAGAATTTTCAGGATATTATGTTTTTACGCGGCTATATCACAGCGCAACGTCGTGACGGCAAAAGTATCAATAGACGAAGTAATTTACGCAGTTTACGTTCCGCCAATGGGGTGTTATGGAAAAACGCCGGTGGTAAGTTTACCAAATATGTTTTGTTTAAAGATGCTTTATACGCGGTCTATCAAACCAAAAATCATCAACCGCAAATTTCCAAAACCGTTGACGGCCAAGCTCTTACTTTAACCACCTTGGGTTTTGAAGATTTATATGCCATAGATAATGGTTCTTTAAATTTACACTCTTCTGCCGATCAATCTCTGTTATTGGCTGATTTTTCAGAAAAAAATGTTGATAAATATTTAGCCAGCGAAGATGGTGCTAATTGGATAGAATTAACCGGTAAAATTCCTGACAAAGCTCAACCCGCTCAAATCACCAAAGCCGGTAAGTATTACTTTTTTGTGCGCGGACAAAGCGACTCTTCTTTTAAATTATATAAATTAAGCACCAAATAGACTTATGGCTAAACAAAAGTTAGTAAAATTGAAGAAAACCGATATTGTGATACCGGCTAATACGCACCCCAAATACCGTGCAGAATACCGCCGGGTTTATACGCAAGTAACCAAAGGCACAAATCGTATCATGTTGATGGCCGCGGATCAGAAAATTGAACATTTGAATGATGATTTTTATGGAGTTAATATTCACCCTCATGACGCCGACCCGGAACATTTTTTTCGCATTGCGCAAAAAGGAGAAATCGGTTGTTTGGCCGCTCAACACGGGTTGATTGCTCAATATGGACCAAGTTATCCCAAAATTCCTTATTTGGTCAAGATGAATTCTAAAACTAATTTGGTAGACACCGATCAAGCCGAGCCCAATTCCAAGGCCTTGGTTGATTTTGCCGATGTTTTGGACTTAAGAGAAAACGGTAAATTGAATATTGTCGGTATTGGCTATACGGTTTATTACGGTTCAGAACACGAAGCAGATATGTTGCAAGAGGCCGGTTCTTTGATTGCCTTGGCTCACAAATACGGTATGA
>MHKJ01000037.1:11347-18969 GCA_001818355.1 Candidatus Kerfeldbacteria bacterium RIFOXYC2_FULL_38_9
TGGAATTGAAAGAAGCCGTGTCTGCCGCCGGGCACACCGGGGTGATTATTTCCGGAGGCAGTTCTCAAGGAGTAAAAGATTTTTTGCGCTTTACTTATGATACCATTCATTTAGGCGGTTGCCGAGGTTCTGCTACCGGACGCAACGTGCATCAAAAGTCTTTTGCTGAAGGAGTGGCTATGACCAAGGCGATGTCCGCTTTGGTTTATAAGAATTCCACAGTGCAGGAGGCGTATCAGATTTATCAAGAAAATTTATAAAATATGTTTGACTTAGTAATTATTGGCGGTTCCGCCGCCAGCACTGCCGCCGGTATTTACGCGGCCAGAAGAAGACTGAAACTAAAGATGGTCTGTAAAGAGTTTGGCGGCGAGGTGGCCACTTCAGGAGAAATTTTAAATTATCCGGGTATGACAGAAACCGAAGGTTTTGCTTTGACTGCTAAATTTAAGGAACATCTAAAATATAACGAAGTGGAACCGGAAGAAGGAGTGACCGTCACCGGCATTGTTAAAAAAGGCGAGGGTAATTTTGAGGTTTTTGGTAGAAAAATAGATACACCCGTAAGTTATCAAGCCAAAGCGGTTATTGTGGCAACCGGAGTGCATCCGCGACACCTGGGAGTGCCGGGAGAAGATGTTTTTTATGGTAAAGGCGTTACTTATTGCACTACTTGCGATGGACCTTTATATAAAAATAAAAAAGTGGTTACCATCGGCGGCGGCAACAGCGCTTTAGAGTCAGCTTTGATGTTAGCGGAAATAGCGAGCCATGTTACTCTGCTTAATAAAAACGATAAATTTAAAGGCGAACAGGTTTTAATAGACAAAGTGAGTCATAGCCCCAAAATTGAAGTGCTTTATCAGGCGCAAACCAAAAGCATTGCGGGAGAACAATTCGTAAAAAAAGTAATTTATGAAGATAAAAAATCTCAAACAGAAAAATCGGTAGCAACAGACGGAGTTTTTGTGCACATTGGTTTAATTCCCAATAGCGATTTTATACCAGCGGCAGTTAAAAAAACACCTTTGGGAGAAATTGAAATCAACATGAAAGCGCAAACCAGCGTTCCTGGTTTTTTTGCCGCCGGAGACGTAACCAATGTTCCTTATAAACAAATTGCCATCGCAACCGGACAAGGGGTGACAGCCACTCTTTCGGCAGTGGAGTATCTTAATAAATTAACCGCTTAAAATGTCTGAAGAGCACAAGCAACCAGCAATAGAGATTAAAGCATCCTGGACGCATACTTCCAAAGGCATTATTATTTTAATAATCTTGATTTTATTGCTACTTTTACTAGGATTTTTTGTTAAAAGAGCTTACACTTATTATCAACAAGTTAAATTCGGCACAATTGATTTAAGCAAGATTGCTCAAAATAATAATTTGTCCGCTAGTGATTTTAATCAAAAAATTCCCACTATTAGCAATGCTTATGTAGATGGTTTTACCGATGATCCAATTTTAGGACCAAAGAGCTCTAAGTTAACCGTGGTGTTATTTGAAGATTTTCAATGTCCTTTTTGCGCCAGCTTTGCTCCAGATTTGAGAGCTGTTATGAATAAATACAGTGATCGAGTGCGTTTTGTTTATCGTGATTTTCCGGTTGTCGCCTCTCATCCGCAGGCGCAAATAGCGGCCGAAGCAGGGCAATGCGCCAATGAACAAGATCAATTTTGGGCTTATCATGATTTGCTTTATAATAACCAAGATAAGCTCACAGTTGAAAATTTAAAAAGTTATGCTCAAAATTTAGGTTTAGATACAAAAAAATTTAACAATTGTTTGGAATCTCAACAATTTGCCGCCGAAGTGGAACAAGATTTAAGCGACGGTATTACCGCCGGGGTTACAGGCACGCCCACTATGTTTTTTAATGGCAATAAGGTTGAGGGTGTGTTAACATTAAGTGGTCTGGAAAGAGTGATTGATCATTTTCTTAATCAATAATTATGATTTATTTAGGCGCGGATCACGGCGGTTTTGCTTTAAAAGAAAGCATTAAACAGTGGTTAACGGAAAAAAAATTGCTGTATACTGATTTAGGTGCTCATACCTTGGAGCCGGAAGATGATTATCCTGCTTATTCTTTTTTAGTGGCCGAAGGCGTAGCGGAAGATCCAGATAAAAATTGTGGCATTTTATTTTGTCGTTCCGCAGCCGGTATGGTTATTGCGGCTAATAAAGTAAAAGGCGTACGCGCTGTTACTCCCACCACAGTGGAAACCACGGTTTTAGCTCGAGAGAAAAACCATGCCAACGTGTTAGGGCTTTCGGGGGATTATATGAATGAAGTGCAAGTTAAAGAAATATTGACCGCTTGGCTGGATACACCATTTTCCAGCGTAGTCAGACACGTACGTAGAGTACAGGCTATCACTGATTACGAAAATAAACATTATCAATAGTATTTATAATATTTAAGGAGGATAAATATGACACAAATAGTACCCGCTATTCTGGAAAATGATTTTGCGGAAATAAAAAAGAAAATAAAAATTATCAAACCGTTTACCGATTTTATTCAATTGGATGTGATGGACGGTATTTTTGTGCCCAATAAAACTTTCGCTGATGCGAAATTAGTGGCTCAGTTGCCAATTTCTTTGGAAGTGCATTTGATGATTGTGAACCCCTCTTTATTTGTGAAGCAATGGGCTCTGCCTAATGTAAAAAGATTGATTGTCCATTATGAAGCCATGACTAACGTGGATTTTGAAATTGAGACCATTAGAAAAACCAAAAAAGAAGTAGCGATCGCTATTAATCCGGACACGTCTACTTTTTCGCTGAAGCCTTATTTGGATAAAATAGACATGGTTTTAATCATGGGTGTGGAACCAGGTTTTTCCGGACAAGATTTTCAAAAAGATGTGCTGGAAAAAATCAGAGAAATAAAAAAATTAAAACCTGGCTTGTTAGTGGAAATAGACGGCGGCGTTTCCATGCATAATCACGAGGTGATAGTTGATGCCGGAGCGGACATTTTGGTCGCACACAGCGCCATTTGGAAAGCCAAAGATTTAGCCAAGGTTTTTCAAGAATTACGCGGGGAAAACAGATAACTAATTTACAAGTCAAAAACTAATAGGTACAATACAAGCATCATAGCTTGGCTATTTTATATTTTATGATTAACTTGGGTCATTATGAAATTTTTTATTGATTCCGCCGAGGTGGCTGAAATTAAAAAAGCCGCTCAAAGTGGCATTATCGACGGGGTCACCACCAATCCCAGCCTTATTAAAAAGTCCGGCCGCAAATTCGAGGAAGTAGTCAAAGAGATCGCCGCTATTGTTGACGGTCCGATTAGCGCGGAAGTGGTTTCTTTAACCGCAGAAGAAATGATTAAGGAAGCTCAGACGCTTTTAAAAATTCATAAAAATGTCATTATTAAATTACCCATGACTGAAGAGGGTATTAGGGCTTGCAGTCAACTTTCTCAACAAGGGGTAAAAACTAATGTCACTTTGGTTTTTCATGTGAATCAGGCTTTGTTGGCCGCTAAAGCCGGCGCCAGTTTTGTTTCTCCTTTTGCCGGTCGTTTAGATGATATCGGCTATGACGGTATGGATTTGATTGAGGAAATTGTAGGCGTGTTTAAAACTTATGGTTTTAAAACGCAAGTGCTGGCCGCCAGTATTCGTAATCCCGAACATGTGCGTCGAGCCGCCATCGCTCATGCCGATGTTTGCACTATGCCTCCGGAAGTTTTTCATAAATTATTTTATCATTATTTAACCGATCAAGGTATTGAAAAGTTTTTAAAAGATTGGGATGATGTCCGAAAATAAAAAATCTTTTCGGCGAACTTATACTTTGGTAATTTTACTGATTATGTTAGTGGCTCTTTTGGCGTTAAAATTTTTTCATTGGAAAAACTCAACCGATCTTCCTCAGGAATACCAAAATAATTTGAATTTAAACGAGTATTTGCAACAGCATATGCCGCTTCTGCAGAATCCTTTTGCCGGTTCTGATAAAATCAATCTAGGCGAAACAGAGCTGGTTGCTTATGAGGCGGGTTTTTCGGCACGAGACGGAGAATTGGTGCGAGTTTTAGTTTCCAAACCTCAAGGAGCCGGCCCTTTTCCCGTAATGATCATTGTTCATGGTGTCATGGCCGATGACTTAACCACCAACCAAACCGCCAAAGTTTTAGCTGATCCGCTTTCTAAAAAATTAGGAATAATTACCGTGACCGTTGATTGGCGGGAAAGTAAGTTTGGTCAAGGAGATTTGACTGACGTAGTTTCCACCGTGGATTGGGTAAAAAAATTACAAGAAGCAAAAGATCAGCCGGTGTTATTATTTGGGGAAGACCATGGCGCTTATTTGTCATTGTTGGCTTTAAAAGACGTCTCAGTAGACGGGCTTATCAGCGCTTATGGCTATTTGGATTTATTTAACCTTTATGATACTTGGAAAAACAGCGCTGAGGAAAGTAGACGTGAGCAAGCAGATCGTTTAGCAACACGTTCCGGATGTGCTGAAGAAATTGACATAGCAAGTTGTTTACAAAGCCTGTCTTTAAATAGTTTATTGGATGTAAAAATTCCTTTACTGATTTTGCACAGCCAATACGATAATTATGTTCCACTGGCTCAAGCTGAATTATTAAATTCTCTTACTGCTCCAGATTTAACTACTTTTACTATTTTTACAGAAGTGAACAACGATTCGTCACAGAAAATCGGCCATAATTTTTTGCAAAACACTCAAGCTGTGGGTTACGAACAAGGAATCACAGCGGTAGTGGATTGGACTAATGATTTATTAAATCAGCTGAAATCCCCGGAAAATTCTGCGGTTTATGTTCCCATAATCAATAGCACCGATCTTGTCAACCCCTAAATTATATGATTCCTTATTTTCAGTTTATTAAGTTTTACATAGGACCTTTGCCCATTAACATTTGGGGTTTGTGTGTCGCCTTAGGGATTATCGCCGCTATTTTGGTAACGCAAAAATTTGCGGGTTTTGCTAAACTTGAGAAACAGCGTATTTTTGATATGTCTTTTTGGGTGGTGTTGATAAGTCTGTTAGGTGGTCGCCTTTTTTTTGTAATCAGTGAGTTAAGTTTTTATTTACAAGATCCGTGGGCGATTTTTAAAGTTTGGGAAGGCGGTATGTCTATTTTTGGAGGTTTTATTGGCGCTATCATTGTGGCTATAATTTATTTAAAAAAGCATAAATTGCCAGTACTGCCTTATTTTGACGCCGTTATTTTCGGCTTACCCTTAGGATTAGGAATCGGTCGTTTGGGCTGTTTCTTTATTTTTGATCACCCTGGTATTATCACCAATTTTTTCTTGGGAGAAAGATATTTGGACGGCTTGGTCAGACATAATTTAGGTTTGTATTTATCTTTAAACGGTTTTTTATTAAGTTTTGTTTTCTTTTGGCTTTTCACAAAAAATAAACAAAGATTTACCGGTTTTTATACCATCTTTTTTTTAGGTTGGTATGGTTTAACGCGTTTTTGTTTGGATTTTTTAAGATCTGCTGATTTGGCGGTTTCTGATGCGCGTTATTTTTCTTTAACTTTAGCTCAATTTTTATCAATTTTGATGATTGTCGGAAGTTTTATTTTATGGTATTATGTGAAACACTTAAAACCTAAAGAACATGAGCGTCAAAACTAAAAGAAAGAAAAACAAATTGAATAAAAGAAAAAATTTTGATCCAAAAGTAAATCAATCAGATGATAATTTTGAAGACACTATTACTAATGTTGCTGATGACGATTTAAAATCAATTTATTATGTGGATGATGAAGGATCACAAATTGATATGACCAAATTTGAGCGCAAGAAAAAAAAGGGCAAGTGGTTTATTCTATTTGGTATTTTTGTGATTTTATTGAGCGCCGCTACTTATTTCGGTTATCGTATTTTCAGTTCCACCAATGCCTCTGGTCAGGCTGGAGAAGTTACTGTCAATATTACCGCTGAAGAAAAAGTCGCTTCCGGAGACATGATTACGTTGGAGGTGGAGTATTTTAATAATAAAAATGTGGCTTTAACGCAAGCGGATTTAGAATTGTTTTATCCTGCGGGTTTTTATTTTCAAAATGCTTCCAAAGAAGACAGTGGTGACAATAACCGTTTATGGAACTTAGGTGAAATACCAGCCAGTACGGGCGGAAAAATTCGCATTACCGGACAATTGGTTGGCAGTAAAGAAGATATTAAAGACATCTCCGCCATGCTTACTTTTACACCCAGTAATTTTTCTAACGAATTTCAAGTTTCGGCCAAAACCTCGGTCCTGATTACCTCTGCTTTAGTGGCGGTTGAGGTAACCGCTCCCAATCAGGTACAATCTCAAGAAGATTTTGAGTATTTGGTTTCTTTCACCAACACTTCGCAAGCTACGCTTAATAACATCAAATTGCTGGTAAATTATCCGCAGGGTTTTTCTTTTAAATCCGCCTCCATCGCGCCTGGTGCTAATAATGCGGAATGGCGTCTTGATAAACTTGATGCGCAAGAAACGCGGAAGTTAAAAATCAGCGGTTCTGTAGATGGTAAATCCGGCGATACCAAAGAGTTCCAATTTCAGTTTGGTTTGGTAGAGCTGGATAACAGTTTTAATGTTCAGATAGAAAAAACCTCTTTAGTGCTGATTATAAATCCGGAAATCGAGCTGTTTATTTCCGCTCCTGATTTGGCAAATCCCGGAGCGGAGCTTCCTTTGAATGTTACGATAAAAAACACTTCTGAATTAGAAATTAAAGATTTAATAATGCAATTGAAATTTCAAGGCGCTTTATTTTCTGAAGAGTATTATGATTTTGATGAGATCGCAATTTTAGCTCCCAACAGTTCTTACGAGCTTACTTATAGCCCTGTTTTACAAGAGAGCCTTTCCCACCAAGAGGCGGTTCCCATGCAAGTGGAAGCCAAAGTGTTATCTGCTAAGGTTATGGGTAAAGATGTCTCTTTTGCCAATGTTGCCAAAGTTGATATTAAGCCGCGCGGAGAATTGAAAGCAGAAGCTTGGGGTCGATATTTTGATGAAAATTTAAAAAAAGTTGGCGCTGGACCATTGCCGCCCGCAGTAGGAGAAAAAACCACTTACCAGATTGTTTGGAATTTACAAAATAGTATTAATAATCTCAGTGATTTAACTGTTAGTACTATTTTACCTGCGGATGTCACTTGGGAAAAAGAGGCGAATAAAGGAGTGGAATATTCTTCTGCCACTCGTACCGTAACTTATAAAAAAGATACTTTTTCCGCGGAAAAATCAGAAACGGTTTATTTTTTAGTTTCCATTACACCTAATAAAAAAGACGTAGATAATTTAAAAGTTTTAACAGAAGAAACCCAGGTTATGGCCACTGACGCGGTTACTCAGGACTCTTTGTCTGATACGTTAGATCGTATTACTACGGATTTACCCCAAGACGAGGGAGCGAAAAATAAAGGAGTGATCTTGGCCGACTAATTAGTATTCATGTTTTATTTAAAAAATCAACATCATTCCGGAGCTCGTCGGGGAGAATTAACCACTGCCCACGGTAAAATACAGACTCCTTTTTTTATGCCTATTGCTACCAAGGGCGCGGTAAAAACCGTTTCCTCGTTAGAGCTTGCTGTTTTGCAGAAGAAAGT
>MHKJ01000038.1:0-2381 GCA_001818355.1 Candidatus Kerfeldbacteria bacterium RIFOXYC2_FULL_38_9
GGTAATCCGAAATCAGAGGCCTTAACGATTTGGGGGAAGAAAGAATATCCTAATTCTTTTGTAATGATTCTTTCTATGGTTTTAAATGTTTTTCCATCATCATGACTCAATAAGCCACGCACATTTTCCAGAAAAAAAGCCTTTGGCTTTTTTTCTTTAATTATGTTTACAATATCAAAAAATAAGGTTCCACGAGTTTCACTAAACCCTTTCTTAAATCCGGCTTGAGAAAATGGCTGACAAGGAAATCCTGCTGTTAAAATATCAAAATCAGGAATATCTTTTGCTTTAACTTTTGTAATATCTCCGATAAAATTTCCAGAATCAAACATTTCTGGAGAAACTTTGTAAAGATTGTGCCTGTACGTCTTTTGAGCAGGCCCATCCCATTCTGAAACAAAAACACATTCCGCTCCAGCATTATGAAATGCAATATGAAAACCACCGATACCTGCGAATAAATCTATAAATTTCAAATTATCATTCTTCTTTTTGTTTTTTGCCATGGAGCTTTTATCATAAAAATAAACTTGATTTGCATCTACCAATAAATCGAATAGAGATGCTTGCGAACCCTCGGCGACATAATCTGTGTTTACCAATTCCGTGTTTTTAATTTCACCAAGTATGCTATGCACGCCATTTTTTGCAATAATTAGAAAGTCGATAACATTGATACCCATCAATTGTCCAGCCTCGACTATTCTTTTAGCCACTTGCTTGTCTTGTTCGCTTGGACTTGAATCACCCGAAGGGTGATTATGGACGAGTATTACGCCAGCGGCGTGCATTTCCAGTCCTGGAGCGAAAATTTCTCTCGGGTGAATAATACTTTTATCCAATGTCCCGATTGAAATCGTTTCTTTTTTTATCAGAGCATTGCGTGCGTTTAAATAGAGACAAATCAGATGTTCTTGTTTTTTGTCTTTTAAATCTAAAACCAGAGTGATAGCATCCTGTGCCGATAAAATCAAATTATCCAAAGAGTTTTGCTTGTCAAAAATTCTCTTTGTTAAGGCAAGTGCAGAAGAAATTTGCAATGCCTTTGCTTGCCCTATGCCTGAAATTTGCATTAAATCGTCAACCGAGGCATTCAGCAGATTATCCCCGAATTTTTTCAGAATTTTTTGCGACAACACCTTCACATTTGTTCCCTTGATTCCACTGCCAAGCAAAATAGCCAAAAGCTCACTATTTGTCAGGGCATCGGGTCCTTTTTCCAGAAATTTCTCTCTGGGGCGATCAAATTTTGGAATATCTTTAATTTTAGGCATATTTAATAAAATATTGAACTTAACTGTCTATATTATAGCGTAGTTTATTATAAAATAGAAATCGTTTTTTACTGCCCCTTTGTGGGCAGAAAAAACACCTTATTACCCCTATATAAATAAATAAAAAAACTTATTTTTCCTTATTATTAAAAAACAAATTTCAAAAAAGAAAAAAGAAAGAATTTTATTTCACATAACTAGCGGATATCCAAACTAATTTGCTGTAATTGGAAGATTTTGTTAGGATATCGATACGGACACCCTTTTTTATGGGTGTTTATTTTTATACTTATATTATGTCAAATTTTATTGAAACAATCAAGCAAAAAATGCGGCTGAAGAATTATAGCCCAAAAACAATTTCAGCTTATACTTCGGTCGCCAAAGATGTTTATCGTTATTTTCAAAAACCATTAGCAATCCTGTCAAATGAGCAAATAGAAAAATATTTACACTATAAACTTGATTCCGGAGTTCAACCGCAGACCATTCGTCTTTATGTACAGGCTATTCATTTTGTGATGTTGCAAATTTGTCAGCGTCACGATTTTATAAAAATTCCTTATGCTAAAAAACCTTCCAAACTGCCGGAAATTTTAACAAACAGCGAAATCAATCAACTACTAACACTAACTAAAAATTTAAAGCATCGCACATTAATGGCTTTAGCTTATGCTACTGGGCTACGCGTAAGTGAAGTGGTTAATTTGAAGATTCAAGATTTGGATTATGCTAACAAGACAGTATTTGTACGACAGGGCAAGGGTCGCAAAGACCGCTTAACTATTTTTTCTGAAAAACTTATTGTACCGCTGCAAAAACTTACGCGTCATAAAATACCATCAGATTATGTTTTTGAAAGCAATCGCGGCGGCAAACTAACTACAACTACTGCCCAGAAAGTTTTCAAGCAAGCTCTATTGCGTGCTCATATTGTAAAACCAGCGACATTTCATTCTTTACGTCACAGTTTTGCCACGCATCTACTGGAAAACGGCACAGATATTCGTTATATCCAAAAACTTTTGGGACACAACAACATTCGCACCACCATGCGTTATACCCAAGTGACCACTCAAGCGTTAAAAAATATTAAAAGCACTCTCT
>MHKJ01000038.1:2401-10123 GCA_001818355.1 Candidatus Kerfeldbacteria bacterium RIFOXYC2_FULL_38_9
CTAAATCTTTTGGTTTTTGGCCGTATTTATTGTCGCCACTATTGCCGGCGGTGGCTAAAAATACGATTAAAACAATAAATCCCAAAACAGGAATTAAAGAAATCAACAACCACCAACCGGTGCGATCGATGTCGTGTAAACGGCGAATGGCCGCGCCCAAGCCCGGTAATAATACAGCCAAGCTGTAAAGTCCTCCCAAAATCCCGTTGCTGTTCAAAATACTTTCAACAATACTCAAAGCAACAATAATGATCAAATTAAATAAAACAAACATCCAGTATTCTTTGCGACTAGCCCGGCCGCTAAATACTGCGTACTTTTTCAGTACTTCAATATAATAATTCATTTTTTTCCTCCTTAATTAATTATGCTAACATTTTAATTATACCACATTTAAACTTGCTAGACCAGACCTAATCTAAAATTTTTCTTTAAAAAATTTTTTTATCAGTTATCCACAATTTATAAACTTATTCTATTTGACGTTCGGTTTTTGTTTGGTTATACTACAGATAACCGAACATTAACCGAATAACTTATGAGCAAAATTTTACCAAAAAAGAAACAGCTTGTCCTTAATTTTCTAAAAAAATTCATTATTGAACATGGCTATGCTCCTACTTTAGGCGATATTGCCGCTCACTTCAAACTCTCCTCTAATGCTACCGTGCACGAACATTTAGAATATTTGGAAAAACATGGTTTCATCAAAAAAACCGATGGTGAAATTGAGGTTACTCCGCCCAGCCAAAAAAGTTTTGAAGAAGCATATTTAGAAGGCTCGTCTTTCAGTTTGCCAATTGCCGGCTTGATTACAGCCGGTTCTCCTATTGAAGCAGTTGAAGACATGTCCGAAACCTTAACCGTACCCGCCAGTCTAGCTAAGCGTCAAGACGCCTATGTGCTAAAAGTAAAGGGAGACTCTATGATTGAAAGTTTTATTGATGATGGAGATTTTGTCATTATTAACAAACAAGAATATGCCAACGACGGCGATATTGTCGTTGCTCTTTTAGAAGACGGCACGGCCACGTTAAAAGAATTTCATCAAGAACGCAATTACATTCGTTTACAACCAAGAAATCCCAAATATAACCCCATCAAAACAAAAAACGTCATCATTCAAGGCAAAGTGGTGGGTATTATTCGTCAATTTAACTAAAACAGACTCTCTTGGTGAGCAAAAGTATTGCCGGTTTCTTCAATTTTCCAAACTTTAGAAACTAAAAATTTTGTTTTGTTGTTTTTCTTGTAACAATAAGCCTCGAAACTACGTTCATTTTCCATATTTAAAATTTCAATGCGACGCGGCACAATTTCCGCATGATTATTTTCATCTATTTCAAAATATTCTATATCTAATTGTTGGTGTTTTTTAAAAGCCTCTTGCAATTGCGCTAAAATTGTCGGCTGTTTAGCCCAAGAAATATCAATAGGTACTTTTTCTCCTCCGGAGTGATAATACAACTTTCCCTGGCGCAGACCAAATTCATAAACATCGCGCGTAATACGCACATCTTCCAAACAATATTTAGCTAAAGATTCCAAATCTCCTTCCCGATACCACCGAATGGCATCCAAACCATCGCCGGATTTACCGGAAAAAATAGTAGCTTGCGCCACCGAATCCAATTTTAAACGATGTCCCAACGTTTTCTCAATTTCTTTTAAAATATCCAAGTGCGGCAGAAGACTTAAATTTAGTTTGGAAAAATAAGGCTGCATAACCGGTACATCAAAATGCAAAGAATTAAACCCGATTAACAACGGCCGCTCCGCCAGCAGAATTTTTTCCAAAACAGGCAGATCTTTCTCAAAAAAACCAAACATTTTCTGTTGTGCATAAGAATATACTCCCACATAAGAAATCCCCAATTTATCAAAATGATCGCGACCGCCCACTTCATCAAAAGTTTTCTTGGTTTCCACATCAAAAACTATAATATTTTTTTCCGTATTTTGCATAAACTAAATATAACACACTTTTTTAATAGCGAGTATCCTGCGCCAAAACTATTATTTATCCTTGTCAATCATCAACCGCACCTCGGCTTTAGCCGGACAAATTTCCAAAAAATCGCAATTTTTGCAATATTTATTCGGTGTGGGACAAAACTCTTTTTCCTTCTTAATCGCTTCCACTTGTTCTTTTACTTGCGGCACCGCCTCTTCTGCTTGGTCTTGAGAAATCTCTATGGTGTGCCAATCCCACGTAGGCAAAAATAAATAACTGGCACGGGTAACCGGTTTTTTTTGATTGGCGGAAACTATCAGCGCGTATAGCACCAACTGAGTTTCTAACACTTCTTCTTTATTATATTTTCCGGTTTTATAATCAATAACGTGTAAACTGCCGTCTGCTAGCAAATCCGCGCGGTCAATGCGGCCTAAAATTTTAAGCTCCGGATCAATTTCCACATCATAATAATCCTCCAACATCACCGGCGTAATTTCCAAATCCATCCGGTGCACGAATAAACGCAACATCTGTAGGGCTTTTACGCCCCACTTGGCCTCTTCTTCGCGGTTGATAAAACCCTCTCTGTTTTCTTTCCATCGTTTGCGTAAAATTTTTTCTAGCTGTGCAAAATTACGATCTGGAATTTCCAGCTGTTCATAAAAATCCTTCAAAGCATTATGCACGTGCGCACCCATAGTTAAATAAGGCTTGGGGGTTTTGTATTCTTTAGCCAAAAAATCAATATAAGTAAACTTATATTGCTGTGGACAGTTGGCAAACATATTCAGCTTAAAGGGAGAAGCTCTGAACATAAAAATTATTTTATCCCCAGTTGATCTAAAATATAGCGATGCGATTTATCCATAGGATTATATTTTCCAGCATCAAGCCGGTGAATTTCTTGAGGATTTTTTTGTAAAAAATTCCACATATGAACACTGCCCTCGCGATAAGCTAAATCTTTTGTTAATACAACACCTCTAGTAGAACAATCTGTGCCTCTGAAAATACGCACACAATTTTGCCAAGCTCTTTCCTGAGATTTTTCTAATGCAACTTCATGAGACATCTTGATATTTACAAGGTAATCAAAATAATGATAATTTTTCATTATTTCAAAAACTTCTCTAAAATTTCTTTTTGTACCATCTAGGCCAATTGCTAAACAAATAGCAAAATGCAAGGCTATCAATTTAGAGTTGTTGTGTTCTCCCATAATACAATGCTCTCGCATCACCGCCAAACCCTCTTCTGCTTTTAAATAACCCGCCAAACCGCTACTTAATAAAAGCAGGGGTGACTGTAAACCATTACAAAATCTTAAAATGTGGGTTAAAACCTCATGAATTATCACAACATACAAATAACTCGCGTCTACACAACGATTATGAGGAATAACAATAATTTTTTTCTCGTGATTAACATTAATATTATCGCTGGCTCCTTTATTGATAATTACTCCCCACCCTTTGATGCCAAATTTTTTTAAGGCCAAAATCAAAACTTTTTTAATTTCTTGAGCTTCATATATCCGCTCTTCTTGTAATAATTGTTGAAATTCTCCTTGGGTTTTCTGATAAATATTTTCTAAAATTTTATCTTTTACCTCCTTTTTATATACATTTTTATTCTTTTTATTCTTTATCAATTTTAACATCTTTTCTAAAGAATTTTCTAATTTTTTTGCAACTAAAACCCTTTCCTTTTTTGAACTTTTTTTACCTGTAGTGATACTGTTCCGGATAAAAATCAAGTCTTGATAAAAAATATTAATATCCGGAGCGCCAAACGCCTTGATGGAATAATATAAATAACTATCCATTTTTTTAAGAAAAGCTTGATGAAGAAGATTGGCAACCGTTATATTATGCTTGATACAACCCCAATAAGCCTCCCTAACTATTTGATTTTTCTCTTTTTTTTGAATATCTTTCCAAAGCTTTTCCAAAGCCATCACCACTTCCCGGATCGAGACATCGGAAAGTTTATAATAATTGAAACTAGGATTTTTAATTTTATTTTGAAAAAACAATTTTTTCTGTTTCTCAAACTGTTTGAATTCTGCATCAAAACATAAAACAACACCATACTTATTAAATTTTTCTAACCGTGAAAACCAATTTATATCTAATTTTTTTTTGTTCATCTAAAATTTTTGTCAACCAAATTTTTGATGGCTTCTTCGTCTGCCACCCAATAATAAAGCTCTTTGCCGAAATCCGGAGTGTAAATATAATCGCTTTGCCCTGGTAAAGACTCTTGATCCATGCCGGCAATGGACACACTGCCTTTGCGCGCAATAAGTGCACCAATTAAAAAACGAACGACCTTAACTTTTTTGTAATGCAAGCGCGCTTGAGCTGAATCTGTAAAATAATTTAAAAGCTGTTGAGCTTGAGCGGGTTTTTTAATTTTATTAAACAGGCCTTGAAATACCTGACGCTCGTCCGCTTGGCGATTAAAATCCGAACGGCCACCGGTAAAACGATCGCGAATAACCGTTAGCGCTTCTTCTCCGGAAATGGTTTTACCGGTTAGTGCCGAGGTGTCTACACCGTTAAACTGCTCTCCGGTATCTGCGCGCTGTTCTATGGCAACCCCGCCTAAAGCGTCTACCAGTTCAGCAAAACTCTGAAAGGTAACCTCGACTGTTGCGTCAATTTCAATATCAAGCAAATTTTCGACTTCTTTTTTAGTTAAATCAATATTACCCAATTCTTTGCCGTCATCAGGACGATCGCCCAGGGCGTAAAAATGGGTCATCTTTTGCAAACCCCATTCCGCGTCTTCCACTTTGGTATCGCGCGGTATGCTTAACATAAAAGGATTTTTATCTCCTTGTTTGGGAATGGACAAAACAAACATCACATCTGAACGTGCTCGTTCACTGCCTCTTTGATCCGAGCCTACCACCAAAACATTATAACGATTGGGACTAGTGACATAAAAGAAAAAAATACAACCAATAATTAAAATAACACCCGTAATCCCGAAACCAAAAATAAATGCGCTTAATCTTTTCATTTTTTATTTTTATAAACGATTGAAGAGAGATAATCTAAATAACCATATTGAATTTGCGATTCTAAAGCAAAAAATTCAGCCGGCAGAGAAATCATGGATTTAGAATTAAGTTCAATTAGGAGGGGTTTTTGGTTTTTAAAAAAGAAATCAGCTGAATAAATTTTGTATGGAAAAATTACAAGTTTTCTTTCTATAATTTTTAAAACTCTTTTAATTGCCTGAGGGATTTTATTAAGTGGTACAGGAATTATCGATCCGCCTTGAGAAACGTTGCATAATTTTGTACCAGGAGCAGCAGTACGAATAAAAGAAGCAATTAGTTTTGTACCGGTGATAATAACTCTAAAATCATGCACACCCTTATAAATTCCCGGTACCCCCTTAGAAGAGTCTAAAAATTCTTCAACTACAGTTCTTCCTAAAATTTTAGTTTTTGTTGCCTTGTATTTGGTCAATATTTTAATACCGTAACCGCCCGCACCAAACCTAGGCTTTAATACAACTTTCGATGATTTAATTTTTGGTAAAACTAATTTTAATTCATCATTGTTATGAACAGTAAAATAATTAACGGTCATATCTGAAAACATCATGTTGGTCATTAATTTATCATCAACTAATAATTGCAAGTCAAGGGGGGTGGTGGTAATAAAATTTGACAATATTTCTCTCTTTTTTTCAATATTTTTATCATTAAGAAATGCCCAATCCATAATAATGTCTGGTTTAATGCTATTTTTAAGCTTGATCCATACATTATCTTTATATGTCCAAGCCTTATTAAAAGTCCCTGTCTTATACCAATTCAGGTTAGCTCTAAAAATTTCTAATCCATACTCTTTACACGCCCGAGTATAAAAAAATTCATAGGCTTCTCGTTGAGAATTTTTTATACCTGGCAGTCGTTTATTCCAGTCATTGTCTTCGTTGAGCATTAATATTTTTTTTAATTTCATAATATTTAATTTTGCCTGTATTTATTTTTAAGACTGACAATTTTATTTTCAGTCTTTTGTAATATGGCTTTTAATTTTTCAGCCAATTTTAATCCTTCCTCTAATTTTACAACACTATCTTCCAAATCAACATCTTTTTGCTCCATTAATAAAACAATCTCTTCCAATTTTTTTAGTTGCTCTGAAAAAGAATTTTGTTTATTTTTCAATAATTTTTTTGGCATATTATGAATTAATAATTGATAATTTTATTGCAGAATTATTAAATAGCTCTTTATATTTCTCTCTTAAATTATCCTCAGATTGTTTAGATAATAAAATCATCTGGTTAATTTGTGAATCAATATCTTTGCCTATAAATAATAATATGTCCTTGTTGTCCGGAAATTGACTTAACGTCAATATTTCATTATTATCCGAAATTGACACAAAAGGAATACACCCTAAGCTTAATTTAAAAATAGCTAGCCCAATATTATATTTAAAACCAAAAGCATTTAAATCTCTTCCGTGAGAAATAAATTCTTTACCACAATTAATAGCGTAGTTAATAAATAAATATTCGGCAATATGAGTAGGGCTAATAGGTAATTTAAAATTATCCAATTCCTTTGGGAAAACTTTATAGGCAGCCGACAGACTGTTTTTTCTTATACTAAAAATTAATCCTCCAACAAATTCATCTTTTTTAAATACGGATATGGCTTTATATTGACGACCATTTTTTTGATTTTCTAAAATATTGTCAACAACATCATAAATAATAGGAGTAAACTTTTCATTAATATTATTTTTATAAAGTGGGGTAAACTTTTCTAAAAATGAATTGTCTACATCTACTATTTTAAACTTATACTCTGCTTGCGCATTAATTTTTTCTAAAGAGCGTTTTATTCTCTTTTTTGGTTTTTTGCCAAAAAAAATATAAGGATCTTTAATATTTTCTAAAAAAATCTTCCAAGTAATGTATTTTCTATATTCAATAGGCTTCATGGCTTATTTTATAAAATTTTCTAAATAATTTTTATGCTTTAAAAATAATTCTACCAAAGACGACTTTTCAGTAGAAAGGATATTTTCCGGACAATAAGATGATGCTTCTACTTCTTCATCTGTAAAAATATGCAAACCAATCTTATCATTATCTAACAATAAAAAACAACCGATAAAGTTTATTTCTGATAATTTTTTAGGGAAAAAAACAGTTTGTTTTATCAATCCCTCTTCTGGCAAAAAAACGGAAAAACCATAGGTTTTTTTAAATCGCAATAATTCAAAAGAGTTCATTACTCCGTATAAATTACGATCTCTACCATAGCTAATAAAAGATAATTTTCGCTCAACAGCTTGGCGATATACTTCATCAATTATTAAGGGGCTTAAACCCAAATTAAGTTCTTTATAAGAAAATTTATCGTGCGCTACATAACCAACATAGAAACCTTTATCTGCAAACGCTACAATGGCTCCTCCTAAAAATTTTTCTTCTTGATAAAAAAATATACCGGAGTATTTTTTCTTCTGATCTATAATCTTCTCGGTATACCAGTTTTCGTTTAAAAATAAATTTCCGTGTTTCATGCCACTGATAACTTTTTGATATTTTTCTAAAAATTTTAAATAGGAATTTTGAGTTAAGTCCTCCTCCCATTTTAATCTAATACCTAGAGCTAAAACTTGTTGTTTGGTTTTGTTCAGTTGTTTCCTTTTTTTGCTTTTTAAAGTTTCCCCAAACTCTAAGGAGGTTATTACCTTTTTCCAAAAAATTTTTTCCGGCTGATA
>MHKJ01000038.1:10142-10629 GCA_001818355.1 Candidatus Kerfeldbacteria bacterium RIFOXYC2_FULL_38_9
GTCTTTTTTGATTTGACGCATATATTTAACTGTTTTTAACGTTAATCATTAGCTTATCATCAACAAATTTAATGATCAAGTGTTTTTGTTGCGTTGCCTGTTTAGCGGTTTTTAACAATTTTCCAGAATTATTCAGAGCCATGCAATAACCACGCTCCAAAACTCTTTGGGGATGAAGTGAATTTAATAGTTTCACAAAAGAAATCAATCGTTGTTTTTTTATCGAAATATCTGTTAAAAAATTATCTAAAGTGCGCTGTAAAGAATTTTGTAAGCTAATAAACCGCTGTTCGTGGTCGCGTACCGAGTGTTCTAAAATGTTCAAAGATTGTCCAATTTTATTTTTATACTCATTCAGACGATTATGCAAATTTTGTTCCATGTTTTCTGTCATATGTTGGATCTCTACCAACACATCGTCTTTGTGCGGAACAACCAACTCCGCGGCGTTACTGGGAGTTGCGGCGCGCACGTCTGCCACTAAATC
>MHKJ01000039.1:0-552 GCA_001818355.1 Candidatus Kerfeldbacteria bacterium RIFOXYC2_FULL_38_9
TAAAACTATTAATTATAAAGAAATGAATAGGTATATTTCAGCGTTTGATGTATTGGTTTTACCATCTATAACAATGCCAAGATGGAAGGAACAATTTGGGCATGTTTTAATAGAAGCAATGGCTTGTGGGGTTCCTGTAATTGGTAGTGATTCTGGTGAAATTCCAAGAGTTATTGGCAATGCGGGTTTAATCTTTAAAGAAAAGGATCTTTTTGAGTTAAAGGGGTGTTTATTAACGTTGAAGAATAATAGTGAACTCTATAATAGGCTAGTTAAGTCGGGACATCAAAGGGTTAAAGAATTTAGTTGTGATAATATTGTAGGTTGCTTTTATGATGTATACACTAATTTGGTTTAGTGGTTATTTTAAATTTAAAATTTTTCTTACTATTCTTCTTCCTATTTTATCTTTTAGTTCGATAGCTTTGTGGGGACATAGCTCATGACAACAATAACATTCTATGCATCTTTTATTGTTTATAAAAATTTTATTGTTTTTTTCATCTATTGCTTTTACAGGACAATTTTTTAGGCATATTTTACATTGTTTGC
>MHKJ01000039.1:650-3437 GCA_001818355.1 Candidatus Kerfeldbacteria bacterium RIFOXYC2_FULL_38_9
GTTATTGCGCGGGGTGAAAAATCGTTTTGGCGCCACTAACGAGGTGGGGGTTTTTACTATGACCGCCACCGGTTTAAAAGAGGTATCTAACCCTTCCGCAGTTTTTTTAAGCAACCGCTCTGAAGTTTCCGGTTCGGTGATTACCACAGTGATTGAAGGTTCTCGCATTTTTTTAGTTGAAGCGCAGGCTTTGGTTAGTAAAACCAGTTTTGGCTTTCCCCAACGCAAATGTTCCGGTTTTGACGCCAACCGGCTGAACTTGCTCTTGGCTGTTTTAGCCAAGCGTGCGCAAGTTTCTTTGGATCAATTTGATGTTTATATCAACGTGGTCGGCGGTGTGGCTTTTAAAGATCCGGCTTTGGATGTTGCTGTTTGTTTGGCTTTGATTTCGGCTTTGCAAAACAAGCCTCTGCCTAAAAATACAATAGCGTGGGGCGAGGTGGGTTTGGGAGGCGAGTTGCGGGAAGTGGCGCGGGAAGCGGATCGTCAAAAAGAGGCTAAACGTTTTGGCTTGCAGAATATTATCTCTCCCAAAAATACCAAAAGTTTAACCAAAACTTTATTCTAAATGAATGTTTTTGATAAAAATCGCCAATTTTTTCTTAAGCAGGGGATGAGTTGTTAATAAATTTTTTTGTAAAATTATTTTTGCCGCCTCTTTTGCTTTCAGTAAAAGTTGCGGATTTTCCCAAGCCATGATGGCGTATTTAGAAAAACCCGATTGGTTGGTGCCATAAATTTCTCCGGCGCCGCGTAATTTTAAATCGGCTTCTGCCAAAGCAAAGCCATTTTGGCTTTTTACCAAACAGCCTAAGCGCTCATTGGTTTTAGCAGAACTGGAATTGGTAAACAAAAAACAAAAAGCCTGTTTGTCAGATCGGCCTATTCTGCCCCGGAATTGGTGCAAGGAGGCCAAGCCGAATCTTTCCGCTCCTTCAATGAGCATAATAGTGGCGTTTTTTATATCAATCCCTACTTCAATCACCGAGGTGGCGATTAAAATATCAATTTCTTGTTTTTGCATTTGGCGCATTATTTTTTCTTTTTCTTGCATTTTCATTTGGCCGTGCAGTTTAGCCAAGCGCAAGTAAGGAAAAATTTCTTGATGCAGTTTTTCGTACTCTTGATTAACCGCTCTCACTCCCAGTTGGTCGGACTCTTCAATTAACGGACAAAGAACAAAAACTTGTTCTTTTTTTTGGACGTGCTCTTTAATAAACTGATAGGACAAATCTCTTTTAGCGGCTTTTACCACTTTGGTGATAATCGGTTTTCTTCCTTTGGGTAATTCAGTAATTATAGATAAATCCAAGTCTCCGTATGAAGCCAGGGCCAAAGTGCGGGGAATGGGCGTGGCTGTCATGGATAATAAGTGGGGCATCAGCTTTTTTTGATTGCCGTATTTTTTTAGGTTTTGTCTTTGGGTCACGCCAAAGCGATGCTGTTCGTCAACAATCGCCAAGCCTAAATTTTTAAAGCGTACATTTTTTTGAATTAAAGCGTGCGTGCCCACTACCACGGACGCGGTTAAGTTGGTTTTGGTGCCGGCGGTCCACAAAGAAACAGAGATATTTTTGGGCAGTATTTTTTTTAAATAAGCATAATGCTGTTTGGCTAAAATTTCCGTAGGTACCATCAGCGCCGCTTGTTTTTGGTTAAGCGCCGTATTGAGAATGGCCATAGCCGCCACTACGGTTTTGCCGCAACCCACATCGCCAATGAGCAGACGATTCATAGGGTGGGTTTTTTGTAAATCTTGTAGAATTTCCCAAGCGGATTTTTTTTGGGTTTCAGTCAAAGTAAAAGGAAGATTATCGACAAATTTTTTTATTTCCGTTTCTTGAAATTGTAAACTTGGAGCAATTTGTTTTTTTAAAGCTTGGCGAAATTTTTGGGAAAAAAGTTGTAAAATTAACAGTTCGTCAAAATTCAACCTTGCTTGAGCTTGGTTAAAATCATGATTATCTGTGGGAAAGTGAATTTTTTGCAAAGCCGCGGAAAGCGATAACAGTCGATATTTTTCCAGAATTTCTTTTGGTAAATAATCAGCCAGGGGCAGAACTCTTGCTAAAGATTGTTTAATAAAATAACGGATTTGTTTTTGGGTAATGCCCCAGGTGAGAGGATACTTAGGCACTAATCGTCCCACATGCACAGTTGGTTGGCGGTTTTGGATTTTTTCATAAGCGGGACTGTTAAACTGCAGTCCGTATTTGGTTTGTTTGACAAGCCCACTCAACATCACTGTATCTCCAATTTTGAGGGTGTCTTTAATATAAGGCTGGTTAAACCAGGTTATTTTAATCGCGCCTGTCTCGTCTTTTAAGCTGGCTTCGGTAATGGTTAGGCGACTTTTAAAAGATCGGCGATTAGCCAGGCGTTCTATTTTTCCCAAAACCGTATATTTGCCGTCATTATTGATTTCTTTTATTTTGGTGATAAGCGACAGGTCTTCGTGTTCGCGGGGCAGATAATAAATAAGATCTTCAACCGTGTTGATCTTTAAGAATTTTAAACGATCGGCCGTTTTAGGACCCACACCGTGCAAATCAGTAACGCGCATAGTATTTAAAGGCATACTTGAATTGTAGGCTGATTTTTAGTATTCTTCAACTATAACTATGCAAAATTTTCCAAAAAAAGAAGAGCTTTTGGCAATTTACAACTTGGCCGAAGAATATTGCCGGGCAACTTGTGTAGATTTTTTAACCAAAGTGCAAACAGATGCTCTTTTATCGATTTCTTATGATTCCAAATTTATCAATCGTTGTTTAGATTATATGAGTC
>MHKJ01000039.1:3482-7550 GCA_001818355.1 Candidatus Kerfeldbacteria bacterium RIFOXYC2_FULL_38_9
CCACCTATGTCTATGCCACTCAGCTTGGTATCAAAAAAGGGCATAAATTAACAGAATTATTAAAACTTCCCGGAGATTTTGACGCCACTATTTTTGAGGAAAAAACTTTACAAACCATTATTTATCGCTTGTTTGATTTGCCTCAACATTTTCCGGAAATTGAAAGAGTGGAATTTGAAAAAAACGCCGTTCTCCAACCCTTACCCAACACGAACACCACGGTCGTTGCCGGCAGTATTCGTTTATCCACCCCGCGATCTTATAATTATGATTTTGAATTTTTTTATAACCCTGATAATACTGATGCGGTAATAACCGCGCAAACTCAGCAGCACACTACTTTTTTTCATGGTTTGCGTGTTTTGGACATTGAAGGCATTTATGAGCAAGTAAAAAACATTTTACGAGTAGAAATGTCCATTGAAGACGAGATTCAATTATTGGTTTATGATTTTACCAAAGACCCGGAAATCATTGCTCAAGTAAAACAGGATTTTTTACGCTGGCAGAAACAAAACGAGATTGGCATGTCTTTTTATCCTCAAACCGCCACTCAGGTTTTACAAAAATACAACTTGAATTTTTTAACTTTGGCGCAACTTTATGTTATTCAAAATAAAATCGACCAAGCTTTTGCTCAGCATAATTATCATCAGGCCGAAAAATATATTACCCAGCGCTCTGTTTTATTGTCTCGCATTAAAACTAAAATAGCCAAGCGTTTACGCAATTTAGAAATATTACAAGAGCTTCTTAAAAAATAGGAAGTTTATTGTAGGCGGTAAGCCTTATAGGCATTAGTGCCATCTACTGCATTCCACCAAGTGCCGCTTAAAGTATCGGCGTCAAAAAAGGAGGCATGTACCGTGGCATTGGCCGGAGCAGTGCCTACTTCATAATCTAAAACTCCGTTTTCAAAAGTATAAGTGCCTAAAACTTCACCGTTAATAATTACCGTGCCGGCATTTTCTTCTCCCACCAACTCTAATTGAGAGTTGCCGTTGGCCTCGTTGCCTTCCCAAAACTGATACCATACTCCCCGCACATCATAATCGGCAACAGTATTTTGGCGAGCCGTGGCCACGCCTGTGTTTACTTCATCGCTTCTTGCGGTATTGCCGTTAATTTCATTCTCGCTGGCAAAATCTCCGGTAAAAGTGATATTGCCAATATAGAAAGTGGCAGTGGAATTTTGCGCCGTACAAGTGCCTATTTCTTCATCATTTTCCATTAAAATGCCGTCATTAGGATCGGTGGTATCATCATTGGGTACGCATTCCACTAAACGCAATTCTTCAGAATTATCATCCCAAGTAATGGCAATAGCCCATTTTCCCGCTACGCTATAGTCAGCTTCTGCCGGAGCAACATCATATTTAGTGGAAACCGTATATTTAGCCACCGCGTTTTCATCAGCATCTTGCAAAGTAATAGATTTTTTAGCAAATTTGGTTTTACTGACATCAATTGCCGAATTTAGGTATTGAACACTGGATTTTTTAACCAGTTTTTTATCATTTAATTTGACTTTCACTACCGAAAGCAAAACAGCATCTCCTTTTTTAGCCGTAATAATCGCCTCTACCGCAGAGTCTTGATCACTGCGCAAATTATATTGTTGCAGAGAAGTATTCTTGTAGCTTTTATTTTCCGACAAAGTCAAAGTAGAAACCACTGCGCCGGTATAAGGATTGACCATTTTTAGTTTTTTGCCGGTAGGGCTTAAAACCAAAAGCCAGCCGCTCTTTTTTTGTTGAGCCACTTTGGTTTTATTATCGGTGCTGGTATCAAAAATAGCGAATTTGGCTATGGAATTATCAGTATAAACAACTTTTATTTTACCGTTTTTTAGACCCGCTATCTCTTGCACGTTGGTTGTATAAGCGTCTTTGCTGGCGGGGTCAACACTGCTGTAGTCGGCGCCATAACTTACTGCCGGCAGTAAAATCCATAAAAAAGCGCTAAAGATAGCTAAAAATTTGAGCTTAGAGACTAAAAATGTTTTGAACATAAAATTAAAATATAGTTAAAATTATTTATGCAGTTATTATAACACCTTCTACTCAAATAGTCGTTTACGGGTTACGTTTTTCCTAGGCCGATTTTCACCGAGGCTTTTTTCAATTTAGAAAATATTTTTTTAACTACCAAAAACACCACTAAAGCCAAGATTAAAAAGTGAATTAACTCACTTAAAAAAGCGCCCCAGTTTAAAGGAACAGACCCCATTTGCCATACGGCGTTTTGCCATTCTCCCCCGGGAATTAAAAAGTCAATTAAAGGCATTAACACATTATTAACAAACGATTTTATTAACTCGTTAATGGCTGTGCCCATCATAAAAGCTACAGCTACGGAGACTACGTGGTATTCTTTTAAGAATTCTTTAAATTCTTGAATAGTTTTTATTTTTGATCTTTTTTTGGGTAATTGAGACATATCTTACTTTTTTAATATAGCATAACCCCAAAAAAGGAAAAGAGAGAAAGAGGACAGGTATGTCAAGATGACACGGAAAATTACATCAAGTTTTTCTTTTTTTCTTCGAATTCTTCTTTGGAAATATCGCTCTTGGCGTATCGTTCTTTTAAAATTTCCAGTGCCTTATTTTCTTCTTTTTTCTTACTATCACCACCATGAGCCGATCCTTTGATCAAGGCGAAAATACCCCATATTATCAACCCCCAAAACACCACCATAAAAATCCACCCAAAACCGAACATGTGACCAAAGCCATAATTATAAAAATTTCCCATCATAGGTTTAATTTATGTTTATATGTATTAATACGGATGGGATTAGATTAAATTTCAATTTCACAAAAAGTGAAATTTGGCGGTGTTTTTTAGATGCGGCTCTAAGTATTATAAATTTATTTCACCATGAGTTTTATTTCCATGATAACTCATTGAATCGCCACTCGATTTAGGCGGAATTTTTAAGATAAAAATACCGTTGTCCGGACGTGATGTATCTGGTGTGTATGGAACTGCAGTAGTAATTGAACCCGGAAAGGCCTCCTGTAAATGTGCATCCAATTCAGGAATATGAGAAGCGCGTTTCGCGTCATGAAACAATACATTGACAGTGCGCGCTCCCGCGGGCATTTTCGTTTTCAAATCAGTAATATTTTGTTCTTGCCGCTTCCTCATAAATGGAGGAAAGTGAGTCATCTGCGCAATACGAGTCCCATTCGGTGTTTCCCCAAATGTAGCGCTTGCTGTACACCCATTAAGATCATGCGTCATAACATAGCGCGTTGATCCATCTTGTGGAACATCAATACTTGCATGCCCGTACAAATCTACAATAGAAATCGTTTCAGCGACCCCCTTTTTTTCCATGGCAACTTTAAGAGTGGTCGTATCATCGCTTCGCCCAGTCATTAAGTATTGTTCAAATAATCGCGCTACTGCTGGATCATCAGGAAAAAAATAGTTTGCTACATTTTTACAAAAATTCTCAGGAGTTTGTTTTTCCTGCTCAGTCATTTTTTCTTCCGCTTTTGCGGGCATGGGCTTATTGGGATTAAATAGTTTCATAGCATTTTTAGTATTTAGGCGCTTTGCGCCGAGGCTAATTCTTACGATTTCACAAAAAGTGAAAATTGGCGGAGAGGGAGGGTATCCTACGCTTTCAGCTTCGGACTACCTTGTCTCCCCTTTGCAAAATCCTTCGCCAAAGCCACAGAAACTAATCTTTTATAAGCAAAAGATTTGCCTGAACCATTTTTAAGATATAGCTCAAAATTTCGAGCTTCTTTTTCTGTAGAAAATGCTCCGTACCATACAAGCTTCCAGGGAATTCCATTCTTTGTTGATTGCATCATTCCCGCATTATGCAGCCTGAATCTTTTCTGTAAATCTTTTGCTGACCCAAAATAAAATTTATGGGTTTTATTGCTTAATAAAATATATGTGTAATACATGGGCATGCAATTCCGTAGCTTTAGCGAAGGATTGCGGAGAGGGAGGGATTCGAACCCTCGATACCTTGCGGTATACCCGCTTTCCAAGCGAGCGCACTAGGCCTCTATGCGACCTCTCCATGTGCTAATCTATTGATTCA
>MHKJ01000040.1:0-2043 GCA_001818355.1 Candidatus Kerfeldbacteria bacterium RIFOXYC2_FULL_38_9
AAACGTCGTTATGACTTGATTCCTAACTTAGTAGAAGCGGTCAAAGGTTATGCCACTCACGAAAAAGAATTGTTTGAAAACGTCACCCGCGCTCGTGGCGCCGCCATGCAAGCGGAAAAAAGCGGCGACCCTAAAGCTGCCGGCGAAGCGGAAAATATGCTTAGCGGCACTTTAAAATCTTTATTTGCCGTAGCAGAAAATTATCCCGAATTAAAAGCCAACGAAAATTTTGCCAAATTGCAAGATGAACTTTCCGACACCGAAAATAAAATTCAAGCGGCGCGCAGGTTTTATAACGGCGTAGTGCGCGATTTCAATACCACCAAACAACAATTTCCCACCAATCTTTTTGCCAATCTCTTCGGCTTTAAAGACCGCGAATTCTTTGCTTTGGAAAATGAAGAAGAGCGCAAAAATGTGCAAGTTAAATTCTAATTGTCAAAACCATGACCGTTTACCAACAAATTAACACCAACAAAAGAAAAAGCGTTTTCTTAGTGATGCTTTTTATCGCTTTTGTTTTGGGTATAGGTTTTTTTATTGGTGAATATTATGGAGACGGCGGAGGTATCGGCGGGCTGATGCTGGCGACAGTGATTGCTACTTTTATGACCCTGCTTAGCCTTTTTGCCGGAGATAAAGTTTCTCTCCTTTCTGCCGGTGCTAAAGAAATTCGCAAAGAAGATAATCCTTACGTGTGGCGTCTGGTGGAAAATTTAAGCATTACGGCGGGACTGCCCATGCCCCGAATTTATCTGATAAACGACCCGATCATGAACGCTTTTGCCACAGGTCGCAATCCGAAAAAAGCCTCAATCGCCTTAACCACGGGTATTGTGGAAGGTCTGGAAAACGAAGAGCTGGAAGGAGTGATCGCTCATGAATTGTCTCATATAAAAAACTATGATACGCGCCTCATGATGATTGTGGTGATTTTAGTCGGTACCATTGCTTTGCTTGCCGAAGGTATGTGGCACGTGCGCTGGTTACGAGGAGGCCGCAACAAAAATAGCGGGAGTATTGAATTGATTTTTATGGCAATTGGTTTTGCTTTGATTATTCTTTCACCAATTATTGCCGAGCTGATTAAAATGGCTATTTCGCGCAAAAGAGAATTTTTGGCTGATGCCAGCGCGGTGCTGTTGACGCGTTATGCCGCTGGCTTGAAAAACGCTTTGTTGAAAATCGATCAACAAAGCGGTAAAATGCTCCATGCCAACAACGCTACGGCGCACTTGTATATTGCCAACCCGTTTGGAGCGGATCGAAGAACAAAAACCAAAAAATGGTTGGGAAGTCTTTTTTCCACCCACCCTCCGATTGCGGCGCGAATTGAAGCTTTGGCAAAAATGTAATTAGTTATAGGCAATAATATTTAATATGAAAAACAAAAATTCTCATCTTAATGTAACTTCCATCAGTAAAAGCTGGCACGATTCTTCGGAAATGTTCGGTAAAAACTTTTGGCAGTTGGTAGGTTTGGTGCTCATACCCAGCGTTTTAACTTATCTGCTGGGTCTGGCGGCTTATGTGGCGATTATTTATTCCATCAGTTCTTTAAACAGTTTTTACGAATTATTTTACTTAAATAATTTTTATTCTATTGTTTTATTCTTGTGTGTGATTTTGGCGGTGCTGTGTCAAATGATAGAAGTAATCGCCCTGACTTATTTTGTTATCCACTATAGAACCTGTAATATTTTAGATGCCTTTACGCACGCCTGGAAATACTTTTTAAAATTTTTAGGGCTAGGTGTGGCTTTTGTGATTATTGCCGGAGTTAGTATGTTGATCGGTTATTTAATAGTGGCTTTAATCGGCATAATTGTGGGAGAATTTTCTTTGGAATTGGTAGGACAAACTTTCAGCTGGATCAATACCATTCCCATAGTGATAACCGCGGCCGTAAGCGTTTATTTTATTTTTGCCGGTTTGGCGGTGGTAGATGATAAACTGGGAACTTTAAAAAGCTTAAAAATGAGCTGCCGTCTGGTACACGGTTATTTTTGGCCAACTGCTTTGCGGGTATTGCTGGTTTATGCG
>MHKJ01000040.1:2058-7215 GCA_001818355.1 Candidatus Kerfeldbacteria bacterium RIFOXYC2_FULL_38_9
ACTTACGCCCTGGGGTTTATTCCCAAAATAGGCACTGTCATTGCCGTTTGCACCCTCACTCCTTTTACCATGGTCTATCTGTCAATTATTTATCAAAATTTAAAAACTTTAAAACATAACGCAACGGAACTTTCATGAACTTAGATATTCTTAACAAATGTACCAATCATTTACGTAACACCTTGTCCAGAGCCATAGATCTTTCTTGGGAATTAAATGAAAAAGACATCTCTCCCCTGTTGCTTTTAATTGCCCTGTCCGCCCAAACCCATAGTTTAGGGGCGGAATTATTGCGTCAAAACAAAATTACCACCGCCAGCCTTTCCGCTTATTATAAAAATAAAACTAAAACCAACGGCACTTTCTTTTTGCCGGAAATTTCCACAGCCGCCAAAGAAATTATTGAAAAGGCGGCCTTGTATGCGCACGAATTTCAACATCATTATATCGGTACCGAACATCTGCTTTTGGCTTTACTGCAAAAAGGAGATCAAAGTATACAAAAAATATTTTTAGAAAAAAAAACACCGGTGGATGTTTTAAAACAACAGCTTTTCAGTATTATGAACGGTATGTCCAAAATCCACGAAATTCAAACCGATCTGAAACAACAACAAAACCCCAATCAGGAAACGGCAAGTGAAGAAGAAATTTCCGAAACACCGGCTTTGGATTATTTCGGAGTAGATTTAACCTCCGCCGCGCAAACAAAAAAAATTGATCCTGTTATTGGCCGCACTCAAGAACTGGAGCGCATCATTCATATTTTGGCCAGACGCACAAAAAATAATCCGGTGTTAATCGGCGATCCCGGGGTGGGAAAAACCGCCATTGTGGAAGGTTTGGCTAAAAAAATCACGGCCGAAGATGTGCCTGATGTGCTGTTAAACAAAAGAATTATTACTTTGGATTTAAGTTTAATTATTGCCGGCAGTATGTATCGCGGTGAATTTGAATCACGCCTCAAACAGGTTATAGATGAAGTAAAAAGACATCCGGATATTATTTTGTTTATTGATGAAATTCACATGCTGGTTGGCGCCGGCGGAGTGAGCGGCAGTACCTTGGATGCGGCCAACATTTTAAAACCGGCATTGGCTAAAGGCGAAATCAGATGTATCGGCGCCACCACCGGTACCGAATATCGCAAACACATTGAGCACGATAAAGCCTTAGAGCGTCGTTTTCAACAAGTTTTAGTTCATGAACCTTCGGCCAAAGAAGCAGTGGCGATGATTGCTGGTATTCAAGGATCTTTTGCGGCCTTTCATCATGTCCAAATTTCTCCGGAAGTAATAGCAAAAGCTGTAGCGTGGTCAACGCGTTTTATACCGGATCGATTTTTACCGGATAAAGCCCTGGATTTAATTGATGAAGCCGCGGCGAAAATTTATACCAAACGCAAAATTCCCAAAACTTTAAAAGAATTCAACAGTGCTGTGCGCGCCTTGCAAAAATTAAAGCAAGAAAAAGAAAAAGCCGCGCACAACGAACAGTTTAACTTGGCTGTTGCTTTAAAGAAAAAAGAAACCGCGTTATTAAATAAAATAAACATTTTAGACAAAAAAACCGCCAAGTTATCTTTGCAACCAACCGCTTTAACTACCAAAGATATTGCGGAAGTTATTGCGCGCACTACCGGCATTCCTTTGGAACAAATTATAGACACGGAAAAAAAATCCCTGTTAAACTTAGAACAAAAAATAAAAAACGTCATTATCGGACAAGATGAAGCCATCAAAGAAATAGCCGGTGTTATTAAACGTTCCAGCGCCGGTTTGACCAATGAACAAAAACCGTTGGGCAGTTTTATTTTTTTAGGCCCCTCAGGGGTAGGTAAAACTCTGCTGGCCAAAACTTTAGCCGCAGTGGTTTTTGGCGACAAAAAAGCTTTAATTCGGGTAGATATGTCTGAATTTTCCGAAGGCTTTACGGTGAGTAAGCTTTTAGGCGCCCCGGCCGGTTATGTGGGTTATAACGAAAACATCAAACTGGCGGATCAAATAAAAAGCAGGCCTTATTCGGTGGTACTTTTTGACGAAATAGAAAAAGCTCATCCGGATATTTTTAACGTACTCTTGCCGGTGCTGGATGAAGGCCACTTAACCGATTCGTCCGGTCGCCAACTGGATTTCAAACACAGTTTGATTATTATGACCAGTAACATTGGTATTGATCTCCTTAACAAACAAGCGGCTTTAGGCTTTACAGCAACTAAAAATCAACTCCAAGAAAAAATGGCCGGCGTCAAAGAAATAATCTTAGAAGAGCTGAACGATCTTTTTCCGCAAGAATTTTTAAATCGTATTGATCATCAAATAATTTTCAACCCCCTTACTCCCAAAGACTTGGAACAAATCGTGTTAAAAGAATTTGCCAAAACCGCGGCCAAAGCCAACCAAAGAGGCATCACTTTAACCATTACTCCTCCGGCTTGTAAAGCGATAGCCCAAAAAAGTTTTTCTCCCAAACAAGGGGCGCGTCAAGTAAATAAAACCATCACCGAACTTATTGAAAATCCTTTAGCCGATCTTATTTTGGCACGCAAAATAAAACCAAAAGATAAAGTCAACATAACTTTAAGAAAAAACAAGTTGGTTTTAGAATGAAAAAAAATCATCTGCTATTAGACACGATCTTTCCTCATCAGTGCGTGGGCTGTGGGAAATACGATGTTTTAATGTGCCCTGATTGTGTAGCTAAAAATATGGCAGTGGAAACTATTTCTTTAAAAGATAAACAGCCAAATTTTGGCGATTTGATTACTTTAGGAGAATACCGAAATCCTTTTTGGCGAAAAGCGGTAGCGGCTTTAAAATTTTCTTATCTGACAGAAATTGCCGATTCCTTAGCGATCATTTTTGCCGGAGTTTTAGCGCAAGCTAACTGGGATTTAAACCAAGCGATAATTATTCCCATTCCTTTGCATAAAACCCGCGAACGGGAACGAGGATTTAACCAATCCGCCGTCATTAGCGAAAAAATAAGCGCCATTTGCCATATTGCTTGGGATGATAATTTATTGATCAAAAACAAAAAAACCAAATCGCAAACCACTTTTTCTCATCAAAAAAGATTTGCCAATATCGCTTCTTCTTTTTCTTTAGCCAACACGAATTTGGATAAAATAAAAAATAAAACTGTTTTACTGCTGGATGATGTGATTACCACCGGCGCCACTATTACCGAGGCCGCTAATTTAATAAGCCAAGCCCAGCCCCGGCTTATTCATTTGTTAGGAGTGGCGAGAGGAAGTTAAAAATGGTGTCCCCGGCAGGAGTCGAACCTGCGACCTTTGGCTCCGCAAGCCAACGCTCTATCCAGCTGAGCTACGAGGACGTAATATTAAGAAACTTGATCTTATGAAATAATAAAGACCCACTTATTAAACAGCAGAGGCGATTTTATGTCAATACTTAAAGTTTAAATAAACGGGTCAATTGATCGTTTAAAGATTCTTCTTCGTGCTCCAAATCTTCTTCTACAAAATCCAACAATAAAGAACGCACCTCCACCGGATTTTGCGTCATTAAAGGAATAGAAATTTCTCTTTTGACCAACGCTCTTTTAGGTTTAAGATAAAGCTGTTTCACTGCCGGCGGTTCATAAATGACGGCAAAAGCATCAATTTCTCGAAAACGATAAAATTTATCACCAATTTGCATCCCGGCCTCGTAAACCGTAAAAGTAACTTCAAGCGGCTCGGTACGGTGATGAGTAATAATAATCAAAGCGAATAAAAGAATAATCAAAGCGAATAAAAAATTACCGTCTTTTAATGCGTACCACAATAACAAACCGCCAAAAATAACAGCAACCGCATACCAAAGTTTTCCTCTTTGGGGCTTGCCGTATTCGGGAAAACTCCACTGGCTTAAAATTTGGCCTTTCTCAATATTATGGGAAATTACCGGCTGTGCTGATTTCATGTAAATATGATATCATTTTATAAAACTACAAGCAACAAAAATGCAAAAACATTACAATTTTACAAACTTAGCCATAAGCTTATGTGCAAACATATCTTCTGGCACCATCACCAGCATTGAAATCCCAAATATTGTTTTCATTTCATAGCGAGAACCAAAATTTCTACGATTCACTTCCACCTTTATTTTAGGTTCGCCTGTAGCATAGGAAATAACGTTAAATAAATTAAACCGTTTGATACGCGATTCCGTCACCTTGCCATAATTTGCTGTAATTTTCTGCAATTTCTCGAATACCTCAGATCCCTTCGTTCCATCTAACAAATCAAAATCCAAATCTACTGAATTACGGTTTAAATCATAAAACAACATCGCTGCGGTTCCACCTTTGAAACCTAAATTTATGGCAAGCACTGGATCAGAATAAATATCTTTTAACATCTGCAATAAAATTGCTTTGTGTTTTGAATAATTTAATGTCATACGTTCGTTTTTTTACCACCAGAGACATACTCGTCTTCGGCGGAATACTGTTGAAAATATTCTTGTACTGTTTTTTTCATTTTTTTATTGTGGTAAATAGGCAAAATTTCAAAAATGGCATCCCGGCTTACTGAGCCCAAATTATCAAAATGATACTCTTTGCTGATATAGATTCTATCCAATACAGCACGCTCCTTGGTCGCTATAGAATATGCGCCTGAATGCTCAATCCCTGCTGTGTTGCTCAATACATAGTCTTTCATTCGCACATAAGATATTTTCTGTCCCTGCACTTCAATATCACGAGTTACATACGAGGCAACAAAAATAGTATCATAATGCTGAAAATTGATTCCAGATCTGGTTAACACGGTCTCAAAGCTGATATAAGCAGGGGTATAAATTCTTGTCGCTAATTCAAGCCGATCATACGCGTTGTCTTTAGCATAGAAACCTCTGCGCATTCTCACCAATTTTCCGGCTTGAGCATACGCATGCAACCGACTGGCAATGATTTTTCCATTATCTTCTCCCCATAATAAAACAACATCTTTGGTTGAAAAGACTGTTTGATGAGCTCTGAGTAATACTTCTAAGTATTCGCCTTTAACTGGTTTTTGATTCATATTTACTGGATATTTGCTTAAAACTAATCTCCAGTTCAATTATACACTGTTTTAAGAATAAATGCAACTATCATACAATTTGGCGCAGGTAAAGAACAAAAATCAAAAGATACGCAAAG
>MHKJ01000041.1:0-7075 GCA_001818355.1 Candidatus Kerfeldbacteria bacterium RIFOXYC2_FULL_38_9
ATCGAAAAAACCCTTTTACCCCCTTACTGATGTTGAATTGTTGCATACTCCTTACTGGTTAGGAGTGCAATATGTATCTGGCCTTATGCACCAAAAAGCAACTTTGGCAACGTTGTCAGAAAGTATTTTTTTTGATAAGGTGAAAATATCTGTATGAATAAATTTTTCCAAAAATTAAAAAAAATAAAGGTTCATTATTTGTTGATTTTTATTTTTTTATTTTTATCCGTCTGGTTGTTTATCTTGGAAAGATCAGACCTTTCTCCCCAGGAAATTTTTTTAGTCATCATTTGGGCTTTTTTGGGAGCAGAGATTCTCTATAATTTTTTTCCGCAGATTTTGAAAAATAAAAAATATTGGCGAATATACGCGACCGTGGTTTTGGTTTTGTCTGTAATTTGGAGTTTGTTGGCGCGTTCCGCCGGGCAGAAAACCATACCGTTATTATTGTTATCTTTTTTTTGTTTATTATGGACCATAGCTTTTCGTTATTTATCATCACTCAAGCAAGGGGATGACAAACCAAAAGGAGAGTGGCGTTTATTTTGGTTAATAGCTTTGGGGGTGGTGATTTTGTGGGGTGCCTGGTTACGTTTTGCCGCCATTGATACTTTTTCTTTACAGGGAGATGAATATTTTCACGCCAACACCGCCCAGGGTTATTTGGCAACAGGACAATACGTGCAGTGGAATTATTTAACCCAAGAACCGCAATGGCATAAACTTTATGAACGCGCGCAAGTTTATACGTGGCAAGTGGCGCAAAGCATTAAATTATTCGGAGCGGCAGAATGGGCTATTCGCTTGCCCGCGCTTTTATGGGGCGTTTTATTTTTGTTGGCGGTGTCGCTGTTGACTTATTTTTGGACACGTTCTTTGGCTTTGTCTTTTTTTATTACGGCCTTGGCTGGTTTTGATCCTACCTTAATTTGGTTGTCGGTTTTTAGCCGTATGTATTCTATGCTTTTTGTTACCACTTTAGCCGCGGTTTTTCTATTTTACCAAGCGGTTTCTAAACCACACGATCAAGCCAAAAGCCGCGTCAAACGTTGGCTGTTTTTCAGCTTAGCCGTGTTATTAGGGTTGTTTAATCTTTTGGTGCACGAGTTGAGTTTTCTTTTTTTAGGAGCTTTATTTTTATATATTTTAGTTGCCTGGTTTTTATATAAAGAAAATGCTTGGTATAAACAGGCAGGGCTTGCTTTTATAATCTGTTTTTTTATTGGAATAGTTGGACAAATTTTTCATCCTTTTTTTCATTTTTCTTTTATCACTTGGCGCACCCAGCCCAACGATGCTTATTTGTTATATCCCTTTCAGTCTTGGGTTTTGCCTTTTTTGGGGATTTTATTTTTTGTTTTCGGAATTTTAAGAAAACGTTTAAAAAAGCTAAACACAGCCGTAATGTTAAGCATCATCATGAGTGTTCCGGCTTTGCTTTATTTTACTTATAGCGCCGATCGTTATCCGGCGAAAAAATATTTTGCTTTTTTGTTATTTTTTGTATGGTTTTTAACCGCCAGCGGTTGGTTGGATTTTTTAAAAAAACTTTGGCCGCAAAAATACGGTCAGGCAATTTTAGGGCTTTTATTATTTTTGGTTTTTTTTCCAACCGTGTCTTTTCCCGGCATCAAAGCTTCGTTTTTTTTCCAACAAGATTATGCCGATCAAACTTATTTGCAAGCCGGGGTGCATAATTATCCGCAGACTTATGAAATATTGGAAAAAACCGTTGGTTATCAGGGCGCTTTGGTTTTAATGGGAACCAAATATTATTATTTACATCGCAGTGATTTGGATATTTATTCTTTAGCGGAAAAAGACGACTTAACTGTTGCGCAATTGAAGAAAATTATCAACGAGCACACGGACGGTTTTGCAGTTTTATCCAAAGTGAAATTAGGCAAGATGAATCCCCAAATAAAAAAATATATTCGTCAAAATTTAACCAAGTGGCCAAAATTTTCCGGCACTAATTTTATTGTTTATCGTTTTCCAAAAAAGTAAAGTTGGGAAAATTTTTATTAAGTTTTATTTTAGGGTTAAGGTAACCGGAAAGATATCCTTTTAAAACCGCTTGGGAAATTTTTGGTTTAAATTTAAAAAGTCCATACCAGCATAAAATTTTAACAAAAGCGGTATGATAAAAAAAGAAAATTATTTTTTGCCAGAAAGTGGCGTGTTTTTTTTGGTATAAAATACGATTCCTGGTTCGTAAAAATAGGGGAATGGGGTTAAAGGCTGAACCGCCGGAAGCGCTGGAGACTTTGTGCCAAATATGCGCGCGTGGTTCATAAAGCAATTTCCAGCCATGCTCTTTAGCGCGCTGGGAAAGATCCACGTCTTCCAAATAAGCAAAAAATTGTTCATCAAAAAGACCGATTTCTTTAAGCATGACAGTACGCGCCAAAAAACAACAGCCGGTAATAAAATCTATGCCTGCAGTCATTGGTGTGGTGGCCGTTTGCCAACGCAAGCCATTGCCTTTGGCCAGCCAATGATTTAAAACGCCGGCGGTATGCCAAATTTTGTCAGGTTCTGCATAATAGAAAATTTTTGGTCCGGCTATGCCTGCTTGTTGATTTTGTTCCAGGTCCGCACGCATTAAGGCGAGACAGTTTTTATCCACCACCGTATCATTGTTTAAAAGTAAAACATAAGGATAATTTTCTTTAAGAGCCACGGCCATTCCTTGATTATTGCCTCCCACAAAACCAAGATTGCTATTATTATAAACGAATTTAACCTGGGGAAACTTTTGCGCCAGCTGTTGTAATTTTTTTACTTCTTCTGCGCGGGAATTATTATCAATCACCAAAATGTCAATTGATAGCGTACTTTCTTGTAAACTGTTTAAACAAGCCAAGGTGTCTTGAGTATTGTTCCAATTGAGAATAATCGTGAGAATATCAGATTTTTTCATAAATTTTTTGATATTTTTCAATAGTTTTATCCCAAGAGTATTCATTTTTTAATTTTGCGATATTGGTTTTAAACTCAGTGATTTTTTGTGGCGCTGTTAACAACGACTCCATTGTTTCCGGTAGTTTTTGAGGATTTTCCTTTGGTGTTAATAAGCCAATTTGGTGTTTTTGCATAAATTCCGCAAAGCCGGGTAAATTATGGGCAATAATAGGCACGTCATAACTTAAAGCCGTAAAAAATACTCCGCTTTGAGTAACCGAACGATAAGGAAAAACAGCCACATCACTGATTTTCATAATTTCCGCAATTTGTTGATCGGTTAAATAGCCAAAAAGATGTACTTGTTTTTTTATTTTTAGGTGTTCAATTTGAATTTTGATATTTTGCCAATAGGCTTGGTGGTTTTTCGGTTGCGGCCCTGCAATAATTAAACCGGCATCTTTTCCTTGGGTTCTTAATTTTTGCAAAGCAGGAAGTATTAAGTCGTGTCCTTTTTTTGGCACCACGCGGCCGAAGATCAAGAATAAAAATTTTTCCGATATGCCATATTTTTTTTTCAGTGTTTCTTTACTGTCAAAAATTTTAACAGTTTCATTCCAAGGATGAGTTACTACGGAAATTTTTTCTTCTTGCAGATTATAATTATCGATAATATTTTGTTTTGTTTCAGCAGTGTGCACAATTAAATGATCGGCTAACAAAAAACATATTTTTTCAAAATACAAAAAAGGTTTTTGCAAAATAGCCGGCAAATGTTTTAAAAGAAAATCAGGTTTTTCATGCACCAGATAAACCACGCGCATTTTAGGAATTAAGAATTTTACGCAAATCAGCAAAGGGAAAAACGGACTCACCACATCGGCAAAGTATTGTACATGCAAAACATCCGGACGTTTGATTAAAAGCAGAAAAAAATAATAAGGAATACGCCCCAAAGTCAACCAGGGTTGTTCGCGAAAGTGCAGTTTTTTATAAGTATATTTTTGGTGAGTTTTAGCCAAAGCCTTCAGCCAGGATTTGGTGTAGATTTCCGTGTCTATTTTTTCTGGATATTTACCAATAAGAAACAGCTTCATAAAATTGGTTTACTTGATCAAAGGTGATATTTATTATACCATATTAGTATGGATTTGAGCGCAAAATCAATTTTAGTAACCGGAGGAGCTGGGTTTATTGGTTCTCATCTGGTTAAAGGCTTCAACCACCAAGGATGCGCTGATTTGGTGATTGTTGACCATCTCAGACAAAATGCCAAATGGAAAAATTTAGCCTCTTTGCGTTATGTTGCTTATTTGGATCGAGACGAACTGTTTTCTTATTTGGAGCACAAACACAACATGCCTGATGTGATTATTCACATGGGCGCCTGTTCCGCTACCACAGAAAAAGATGAGAATTATTTGCTGAACAACAACACCAAATATACCAAGCGTTTGTTTGATTATTGTGCGGAAAATAACGTGCGTTTTATCTACGCTTCTTCCGCCGCCACTTATGGCAATGGTTCTTTGGGTTATAGTGATCAAACTCAAAAATTACACCCTTTAAATTGCTACGGATATTCCAAATATCTTTTTGATCAGTGGGCTTTGTCAGGCTCATCTAAACCACCACAATGGGTTGGTTTGAAATTTTTTAATGTTTACGGTCCTAACGAATATCATAAAGATTTTATGGCCTCCATGGTTTTTCATGGTTATCAGCAAATTAAAGAAAACGGCAAGATCCGGCTGTTTAAATCTTATCGCAAGGATTTTGCCGATGGTTGTCAAAAAAGAGACTTTGTTTATATAGCGGATGTTTTGAATGTGGTTAACTTTTTTTTGCAACATGAAGATCAAAGCGGTATTTTTAACGTTGGCACCGGCATGGCACGCTCTTTTAATGATTTGGCTCAGGCTTTGTTTAGGGCGCTTGCGCAAACTCCAAATATTGAATATATAGAAATGCCGCCGGATTTGCGCGCCAAGTATCAGTATTTTACTCAAGCTGATATTTCTAGTTTACGTGGTGCCGGCTATACCAAAGAATTTTATTCATTAGAGAACGGAATAAAAGATTGCGTTGCCTGTTATCAAATTAAAGAGAAGGAATAAGAGTTTTTTTAACAGCATTTAATATTTGTTCTATAGAAATTTCCGCCAAACACTCTCCTCGACAAAGAGAGTGGTTGAGGTTATTGGGAAATTTATGATACCAACAAGGAGCATAAGGCGTTTTGGTAACTAAACAAAGGTGCGAAGAGCTGGTTGGTGGCCCCCACTTAGCGCGCACAGTCGGCCCCCAAACAGATACTGTTTTGCAATTCATGGCAATAGCCATGTGTAAAGGCCCGGCGTCATAACCCACAAAACCTTTACTTAAACCCATCATGCCCAAAGATTCTGATAAAGAAAGTTGGCCGCATAAATTATAAGTTTTGTTTTTTAAATTTTCGGTAATTTTTTGCACTTCAACCCGATCTTCCGCGCCGCCAAGAAACACCAAAGGACAAGATAATCGGCTAAGTTTTTCTATCAGTGCTTGTTCTTTGGCCCGGGGAAATTTATTTTCTTTTTTTAACGCCCCTAAACTCAGGCTAAGAAAATTTTCCGGAAGTTGATATTGCGGTAATAAAGCTTTTGCTTCATTGACAAACTGTTCTTTTTGAGGATGCAACAGATCAGAAATTTGCACTGCGGTTTGTTCTTTTTTTAAATAATTTAAAAGATTCATTAAACTTTGCGGTTCGTACTCTTCGGTTTTATAAACAACGCGATGAGTATAAAAACGTGCGCGTTTTTTAATGTCAAAACCAATCATTTGATCACTTTTGGTAAAACCGCAAAGAACAGGAGTGATATAATCGTATTTTGCTTGATCCAGATTAAAACAAAGATGATAACGTTGTTTTTTTAAATGACGCAAATTAGCCAATAAAGATTTTCGCTCATCAATAATCAGTATTTTTTCAAAATAAGGAAAATTTTTTATTATTCCCGCATTTCTTTTCATAACTAAAACGTCTATTTTAGCCTGGGGTAAAAGCTTTTTCAATTCTTTAAAAAAAGGCAGGGTTAATAACGCATCGCCGATACCGCCTGGTCGCAATATTAAAATACGGGAGGTTTGATAATCTTGAGGATTGAGAAATTTGTTTTGAGGAAAGGGAGCGTTGATGTGTTTGATTTGATACCAAAAATACCATAAACGAAACAATGTTAAATCCAGCAAGCGAATATAGTCTAAACGGCCAGTGTTCATAAACTTAAACAAAAGATTTTTCTAGTTCTGCGCAAATAATATGAATGAGCATAATGTGCACTTCTTGAATGATAGGAGTTTCTTGGCTGGGTACTTTTAAATGATGGTCTACCATTTCACCGATGCGTTTACTTTTTTCGCTTAATAATCCGATGACAGTTAAATTTTGTTTTTTTGCCTGTTCTATCGCTTGCCACAGATTAGCTGAATGACCATGCTCTTTTTCTTCTAAGTCACTGGTGGTAATCACTATCAGCACATCTCCGGCTTGCCCCAAAGCTTCTATTTGACGGCTAAAAATATAATCATAACCATCATCATTGCTGATGGAAGTTAGAGCCGAGGTGTCGGTGGTTAAAGCCAGTGCCGGCCGACCAGGTCTTTTTATTTGATAGTGACCCACAATTTCTGCGGCAAAATGCTGGGCGTCAGCCGCACTGCCGCCGTTACCCGCGATGAGCATTTTTCCGCCTTTTTGATAAACTTTTTTTAAAAGACTGATGATGTTCGTTAAATTTTGCAAAATTTCCGAGCTGGCTAAGATTTTTCGCTTGGTATCGATGGCGGCGATAATATGTTCTTTCATGTTAATATCATAAGGAAAAACGCTTTATTTGTCAAAAGTTTTTTTAAAGCTTAGGTGTTGCTCAAAAACGAGAAAAGGCTTATAATTTTTTTATGAGCAAAAAAAACATTGTCCTTATTTTAGTAGTTGCCTTGCTTTTACTAATTGGTTTATCTTTAAGAATCTATCAAATAAATCATGTTTTGTTTTCTGAAAACGAAGTGCATTATTTGGAAGCCTCTGTTGGACTTGTAAAAACGCATCATTTTCAAAATTGGGATTTTATTGCCCAAAAAGGCCTGAAGCCTTTTTATGGTGATCGTTTTTTTACTACGCAAGTTG
>MHKJ01000041.1:7132-11987 GCA_001818355.1 Candidatus Kerfeldbacteria bacterium RIFOXYC2_FULL_38_9
TTTCTTTTGGAGCCTGGTTTTATTATTGGCGATTTTTTGCACCACTTATTTATTTACCAGAAAATGGCTTTGGGCAGCCATCTTGTTATTTTTTGCGGTTTTTTTTCCGCCTTTCATAAATTTAGCGCGCACCGTCGATCCTCTTGGTATGTATGTGGCTATTGCTTGGTTGGGGATTGCTTTGATTTTATTACCATGCCGTTTAAGTAAAATTAGCGGAGTAATTATTTTATTTTTTGGTTTAGCACAAAGCGTGCGTTGGTTTGGCTTAATAGGAAACGGCATTCATCTTGATGGATTTTTGAGCTTCTTTAAATTTATCTGTAGCGACTTAAGATTTAAGTGGCTGACTGGTATTCCTTTGGTTTATTTTTTATTTTTTTCCGCGTGGTGGCAAAAAATTCCTTTACGTTGGTTCGTGGGCGGTACATTGGCGGGGTTGGTTATCCTTGGTTTTATTATTCCACACTTTGAAGCGCATCCTTTGGTGTTAATATTTTTTCCGTTTTTTTGGCTTTTGCTTTTATACAGCATAGATTTTTTAATTCCCAAAAAAGCGGTTTGGGGATTGGTATTGGCGGGGTTGGTTTTAAGTGTTTTGCCGTCTTTTCCTAAAATTTCCGGGTTTACACCCCTCACCCAAGACGCCCAAGCCGATCACGATGCTTTATATTTTAATAAGCAAGATCTTTTGCAAGTTTATGAATATATAGAAGAAAATCCTTTGGAAATTACCCATTTTTTACGTCCGACTAAATATTATTTAAGCGCTTATAATTTTAATTATCAGGGGCATACGGGCCTGAGTAAATATAAACGCGGTTATTTATTGAAGTATTTTTCCAAAAATAAAACCGGATACTTGGTTTATCCTAAGTCGGCGGAAGAAAATATGCCGTTGGTGCTATTACAGGTTTTGCAGGAAAATTTAACCTATCACACCGACATTTCTACAACTACCAGCCAGCAAGTTTGGAGTTGGAACGAACAACAAGCAAGTGATTTTTTAAAGAGCCAACCTTTACCGTAATTTAAAAGTTCATGACTGTCATTAGAAAATTTTTAAAGAACAGCTCTCTCTTGGGCATCACCGAGATTTTAAATAAAGGCTTTCCTTTTATAGTGATTTTGTTTATTATTCGCATTTTGGGCATCGAAATAAACGGACAGTTTGCCGCCTCTTTTGCTTTAGCCGGTCTGTTCACTTTGTTTACCGACATTGGTTTGTCCACTTTTTTGGTGCGCGACATTTCTCGCGACAAAGCGCGAGCGCCCCATTATCTTTCTCATATTTTAAGTCTGAAACTTTTGCTTTCTTTATTGATGTTGGCGGTGGGTAGCGTTTTTGTCTATTTTACTAAAAACAGCAGTGTATTTTTTATTTATTTTTTTGGGTTATTCTACACCTTGCTTGATGCCGTTAACGTGACGGTTTTTCAAGCCGGACTGCGCGCCATTAACAGGGTGCCTTTGGAAGCGATTAGCAAACTTGTGCGCGGTTTAACTTTGTTTGCAGGAGGATTGATTGGCGTGCTGGTGTTTAAAAACATTTATGCGGTTTTAATAGGCTATATCGGCTCTACTGTTATTCAGCTGGTATTAAATTTAGTATTTTTGAGAAAAAATGGCGTAAATTTACAGTTTGCTTTTAAGCCTAAATTATGGAAACAGTTTTTAAGCGCGAGCTCTTTGTTTTTTGTCAGTCATATTATGTTTATTATCTATAGCTCTATTGATACGGTGATGTTAAGCTATATGAAAGGAGATGCGGCGACCGGTTTATATAATTCCGCTTATATTTTTTACAGCGCGGCCGGAGCCATGGCCGGAATTTTGCACATTTCGGTTTTTCCTTTGTTTTCTCAGCTTTTTATGGAAAATAAAGAAAGAATGGCCGCTTTTCATAAAAAAGTCGCTTTTATCACTTTCTTTTTATCTGTTTTAGGGGCTGTGATTTTGGCTGTTGTGGCTCCTTATATTTTGAAATTTATTATCATTGACGCGGATATTGTTACAGCAGTGCAATGTTTACGCCTTTTGGTTTTTGGTTTGATTTTTTCTTTTCAAAATACGGTTTTGGCCGCTTTATTCAATAGCAGTCATCAAGAAAAAAAAGTTTTCTTGCCGGTTTTGGGCGGAGCTATAATCAATATAGTATTTAATGTAATTTTTATTCCCAGTTTTGGCATTATCGGCGCCTCTGCCGTTACCGTGGCTACCGAGGCTTTAGTGGTTTTAATAATGTACGGACGTTATTTTTTACAAGTTCGGCCGACTTTTTTTAAAATTGCCAAACCGTAATGTTTTGCCAAATATCTTGAGGATCTTTTTGGATAGTATGTTCATCAAGCCAAATTAAGATTTTTTTGTCAATAAAGCGAAAACGGCCGTTTTCAATAATAATATAACCATGTTTAGTGCTGACAATATTTTTTAACTGATCAAGGGAATTTAATACGGTTGCGCCGCTATAAACATTGATATTATCATCAGAATATTTTTCAATTTCTCCCGCATGAGTTATTAACCAGTAATCCACCTTGCCAAAATAGAACTGCGCGGTTTCCGCCGGAGTAGCAATCAGAAGCATGTCTTTTTTTATTTTTAAACTGTCGTGAACGCCTTTAATGTCTGGTATGCCTTCATAGGTTACGGCATTATCTAACGTAAAAGACTTAATACTTAAAATAAATAAAATAGTTAAAATGATTACGGCGATCTTTTTTTTGCCATATTCTTGCCACAAAGTTACAAAACCCAAGGTGCCGAAAATATACACCAAAGGCAGGACAAATTGAAAATAACGATTGCGATAGCCGGGCACAGTGCCATAAATTAACAAATCAATTACAACTATAATGCCGACGGTTAGCCAGAAGAAATATTTTTGATTGTGATCTAAGTTTCCTTTTAAACCAATATACCAAAATCCTCCAAACCACAAGGGGATAGCGGTTAGAATAAGTTTCCAAGGGGTAAGAGAAAGATTGAGATTGGAAAAAACCAATAAGTCTTTTGGTTCAAACGGCAGATAGTTTTGACCAAAAATAAGAATTAAAATACCCGTCAAGATTAAGATTAAAACAATAAAAAGAGCGGTTTTTTTATAAGACAAGATATTTTTTCGATATTTGAAAGCAATGGTTAACAAGAGTACTGCAAACAGTAAAGCGGCGGAACGATGGCTGAAAAAAGATCCGAAACTAAATAAAACAGAGAGCAAAAGATAAATCCAGGTTTCCTTTTTTGTTTTGCTAAGCAAAAAAGAATAATTGAAATAAAAAAAGAAAGTAGCAAACATGCGTACTAGCTCATACATGCGCGCCGTATGCGACCAACTGATGGCCCAAATGGAAAAAGTCATACTGGCCATGCTGATCAGCCAAACGTATTTGTTGTTGGTAATTTTTTTAGCCAACAGATAGGTGGCGACCAAAGATAAAATGCCACTTAAAATAAAAGGCAGGCGCGCGGTTGCCTCACTGATGCCGAATAGTTTAAAACTGGTCGCGATGGCCAAGGTATGCAGAGGTTCTCGAAAATATAAATTTTGCGAACCAACATAATAATAGGGCTGACCCAGCTTGACCCAGCTGACTGAGGCATTGCTGGAAATCGCCTCATCAACCCACAAAGAGTAGTGATTGCATTGCCACGCTCTTAACAGAGCGCCTATCAAGAGCAGACCGATAAAAATAAGCGTGATTTTATGGAATTTAATTTTTGTTTTCAGTGATGATACGGTCATATATTTTTAAGATTTCTTGTACATGTTCATCTATGCTTTTAATTTTCGGAATATTTTTTTGCCAGGCGTGAATGATTTGCGGCGAGATAATTATTTGATCTATTTTATTAGCCAGATCTTGCACATCGCCAACTTTAAAATGTAAACCATTTTTATTATTTTCTATAAAATTAGACATGCCACCAATATTAGAGCCAAGAATTGGTATTTTTCCACAAAAAAATTCAAAAATAGTTAAAGGAATCGTTTCCAGACAAATTGAGGGTATAATGCCCACGTCTATTTTTTGTAAAATTTGTTTAAGATCTTGATGTTGATATTTTCCACAAAAAGTAATATTGGAAAATTCTGTATTTATTTTACCATACATCTGCTCATATTGTTTTCTGGTGCCGCCATATATCCACAAATCAGCATTTTGGTTGTGTTGTGCTTTTAAAAAAGCTTCAATAGCTATATTTATTCCTTTTCTAGGATTAAATGACCCCATAAAGCCAAAATTTATTTTATTTTGTGGTTTTTTAGCAGGTAGGTGGATATTTTCTGCTACTTGTGTCCCTAGAGTAAGTACACTAATTTTTTCAGGTTTTATACCAAAACGCATGTAGATGTTTTTTACGGAAGGAGACACGGCAAAACAATGATCAACTTTGGTGTTTAAGATTTCTTTGATTTTTTCTTGGCGTTTTTGAAAGAGTTGTTCGCGATTTTGTTTTTTCGGTATATTGACTATTTCTGAAGATTTTTTTGGTGGGGATAATAGTTGGTAAGAATGTTGTATGTATAAAAGTATTTTTTGTAAACTGGCAGGCAGCAGGTTGGCCAGTTGAAACAGCCACTCCATAATTTGTTGGAGATATGCTTTTAATTTAGAAATTTTAATTTCCGGGACACAAGTAGCGCAATTATTCCCGGTAAAATTTTGACAAATTATTTTTTTATTGGTAATCAAGTCAACACGGGGACAAATAAACCAATAATTGTGCAAGGATAACAAAATTTTTATTTTTTGTTGATGGGCAATGTTAATGATTTCAGTAGTTAAACCGGCTAAATTTTGGATGTGGATAATATCCGGCTTGAAATCATTTAAAACAGCTGAAAATA
>MHKJ01000042.1:0-567 GCA_001818355.1 Candidatus Kerfeldbacteria bacterium RIFOXYC2_FULL_38_9
TAAGGGTTTGCATAATTTTATGAACTGGCCTCATGCTTTACTCACGGACTCCGGCGGTTTTCAGATTTTTTCTTTAAATAAGTTAAGGAAGTTAAGTGCCGATGGGGTAGAGTTTAGCTCACATTTGGATGGAAGCAAGCACTTTCTCACCCCGGAAAAATCTTTGGAAATTCAAACGATTATCGGTAGTGACATCATGATGGCTTTTGATTATTTTCCCGCTTATCCGGCTTCTTTAGCCGAGGCAACTGATTCGGTTAACCTTACTACCGCTTGGGCCAAGCGTTGCCGTAATTTTATTTCGGCCACTCCTCAAAAAAATGGCCAAAACAGCCAACTCTTTGGTATTGTGCAGGGCTCAACTTATCCGTAGCTTAGAAAAACCAGCGCGCAAGAAATAGTTGATTTGGATTTTGACGGTTATGCCGTGGGTGGTTTGGCAGTAGGGGAGACACCTGAAGAAATGTATGCGGTTTTAGAAAGCACCGTCCCGCTTTTACCAGCAGACAAACCTCATTATTTAATGGGAGTAGGCATGCCGGAGCAAATTTTGTCATCGGTCAAAAG
>MHKJ01000042.1:615-3238 GCA_001818355.1 Candidatus Kerfeldbacteria bacterium RIFOXYC2_FULL_38_9
TCGTCATGGCACTTTGTTTGTGCACCAAGACCAAGATTATTTGGTAGCCAAAGATTTATCCACCGTCCATTATCAAAAAATAAATTTGCGCGCGGAAAAATTTGGAAAAAGCACCACAGCTCTTGATCCTCATTGCCACTGCCCCACTTGCAGTGATCATTATACTCAAGGATATTTACGCCATTTATACACAGTAAATGAGCCATTGGTGGCGCATTTGGCTACTGTTCATAACTTGTATTTTTATTTTCAGTTAATGAAAGAAATTCGTGATATAATATCAACCTAAGTTATGAGAATAGGAATTGACGCCCGTTTTTTTGGCGGAGAACAATCTAAAGGTTTAGGACGCTACACTCAAAAATTGGTGGAATATTTAAGTTTGTATGATCAAACCAATTCGTATACTATTTTTGTTCAGTCAGAAGCTTATCAACATTGGTCGATAAAAAATAAAAATTTTACTCCGGTACTTGCTCCTTATCATTGGTACACCATAGCGGAGCAAATACACATGCCGCGCTTAATCAAGAAGGCACAAGTGGACTTAATGCATTTTCCTCATTTTAATGTGCCCCTTTTTTATAACGATCCCTTTATCGTCACTATTCATGATTTGATTATTTTGCATTTTCCCACAGAAAGGGCAACTACTCTGGGTCCTTGGCTTTACAAAATCAAACACTGGGCCGGAAAAAAAGTTTTACGTCATGCGGCGTTAAAGGCGCGAAAAATTATCACGGTTTCTGAATTTTCTAAAAAAGATATTGCTAATTTTTTTCATTTACCTTTAACATCTATCATGGTTACTTATGAAGCCGCAGAAAAAACCACAGCCAGCCCAAAGAATGAAACGCAATTGTTAAAGCAATATCATCTTATCAAACCTTATCTTTTGTATGTGGGCAACGCTTATCCGCACAAAAATTTGGAAAAATTATTAGCAGTGGCGATAGTGTTGCAGAAAAAATACCGAGAAAATCCTCCTTGGCAAATAGTTTTAGTTGGTAAAATGGATTATTTTTACGAACGTTTAAGAAATAAGGTAATAGAAAATCATTTGGAAAATTATTTTGTTTTCCCCGGCTTTGTGGAAGATACTCAGCTTTCTTTTTTATATCACCAGGCCGCCGCTTACATTTTTCCTTCTTTATATGAAGGATTCGGTTTGCCTCCTTTGGAGGCCATGAGTTATGGCACGCCGGTTTTAGCCGCCCATACCTCTTGTTTGCCTGAGGTTTTGGGAAAAGCGGCCATTTACTTTGAACCTAACGATGTTTCTGGTATAATAAAAGTTGTCTCTGTTTTATTAAGTGATGAAAGATTACGTAAAAATCAGAGAGAGCTGGGTTTTGCCCAAATACAAAAATATTCTTGGGAAACAATGGCCAAACAAACTTTTTTGCTTTATGAAAAACACAAAAAAAAATTATCAACTAACTCCCATCAGGAAAAATTTAACTCCGCAACAGATTGAGGTGGAAAAAAATACTGTTTTATCTCATCATTCTGCTATTCCTCAAAATAACATTGTTGATTTGCGCAGTATTATTGCTAAAAGAGAGGCTTTAAAACAAAAAAAACAGTCGTTGAAGATTCTTAAAAAAAGAAAGAAAAAAAATCAGCAAAAATTGATAAACCCAAAATTATTTATTTTGAAAATAAAATCTTTTTTTAATTTTAAAAAATTTCCTAAAATTACGCCGCCTAAGAAAGTTGCTTCTTTATTGTCTGGGAGAAAACCTTGTCCAGTTAATTTCAAAAATCAAACTAAATCTGGTTTTTTTTCTTCTGCTCTTTTTCGGCCTTTAATTTCTTTTGTAATTTTGTCTTTGATTTTTATTTTACCAGCCACGGTACGAGCCACTTTTTCTCAGAGCAGTAATTTAGAAAACAGTTTAACCGCTTCCGCCGAAGAAGCTTTAGGGCATTTACAAAATGCGCTGGCCAGTATGGAAGATTTTGATTTTCCAGCCGCCACAGAAGAGTTTCAAACCGCCCAACAACAATTTACCTTAGCTCAAAATCAAGTGAACGAGATTAACGGTTTAGTGCGAGTGATTGCCCCTTATTTTCCGGGCCAAGGAAAAGTTTTTGCTTCCGGAGTTCATCTGTTAAACGCGGGACAAGAATTAAGTTTAGCCGGAGGACAAATTGCCAAAGCTTTGCAAGAAATTTCCCAAGCAGACATTACGCAATTAGCCAAAGATCAAGATAATAAATTAACTTCTTTATTGGTTGTGGCTGAAGCTGGTTTGGCGCCGGCAATGCAAAATATGGAAAAAGCTGATCAAGAATTGCAAGCTGTTTCTCTGGCAAGCATTCCGGAAGATAAAAGACCGTTTGTGGCCCAAGCGCAAAAAAGCTTACCTCAAATTAACAACGCCCTGCAAGAGGGTACAAACAGCATCGAATTTTTACTGGGTTTTTTAGGGCATAACAATCCCCAACGTCATTTGGTGCTTTTCGCCAATAATAGAGAAATTCGTCCCGGCGGCGGTTTCATTGGCAGTTTGGGTTTATTTGATGTGGCTGATGGTCAGGTGAGTGTGGTTAGCATACCGGGCGGCGGCATTTATGATATTGCCGGACAAGTCTTAACCAAGAGTGTTGCGCCGCAACC
>MHKJ01000042.1:3270-10250 GCA_001818355.1 Candidatus Kerfeldbacteria bacterium RIFOXYC2_FULL_38_9
GCCAACTGGTTTCCTCATTACCCCGCTTGTGCGCAAAAAATTGAGAAATTCTTGGAAGACAATAATAATGGCGTATCGGTTGATATAGTTGAATCTATTAACCCAGATGTGGTGGAAAAATTATTGGAAATTACCGGACCGCTTGATATGCAAAAAGATTACGGTTTGGTTATTAGCGCGGATAATTTTTATGAGGTGGTGCAGGCCCAGGCTGAAAAAAAGTTTGAGGAAGATCCGCAATCTAAGCGTTTGATTGCGGATATGACTCCTTTGCTTTTTGATCAGCTGTTTAAAAAAGCCGAAGACCCCCAGCAGCTGCTTCGTTTACTAACGGTTTTAAAAGAGGCTTTGGATAAAAAAGATATTGTTATTTATGCCAACGATCCGCATTTACAAGAAATGCTGTCTCACAGAAATTGGTCCGGTGAAATTATGAATACCGATCGTGATTATTTGCACATCAACGTGGCTAATATCGGCGGCGGAAAAACCGACAAGGTAATTGATAATACCGCCAAAATTACCACCACTATCGCTGATGACGGCTCTGTTATCGATCAGGTTTCTTTTGAGCGCGTTCATAAGGGCAAAGCGGGAGACCCTTTAACGGGTTTAGATAATTTTTCTTTCGTGCGTTTTTATTTGCCGCTGGGATCTGAAATTTTATCCACCCAAGGTTTTGAACAACCGGATCCGCAGTTATTTCACAAACCAGATCCTTCTGATGCGATTGATGCCGATTTGCAAAATATTTCCGGAGACATTTCTTTAAATCCGCAAACCAATGTTTACAGCAACACGGAATTTAACAAACAAGTAGTAGGCGGTTGGATTATTACGGAAGTCGGTGGCAGTTCGAGTGTCACCATTACTTATCAACTGCCTTTTAAAATAGAAACTGGAAAATTATTCAAGTCTTCTGATCATTATTCTTTCTTTTTGCAAAAACAGCCCGGTTTGGATTTGCTGGTGGATTATGATTTAATTTTACCGTCTTCCTGGCAGGTAGCTTTTAGTTATCCTCAAGATTTTCAAGCTCACAGCCAGTTTAAGTTGGAAAAAGATTATTTTAGCGGTATTTTGTTAACTCGTTAAAACCAATGCCTAAACGGTTGATTGTTAAGTTGCAACAAAGTATTGCCGGCGGAGCACTGATTATCGGCAGTTTTTCCATTTTAAGTCGCATACTAGGATTGATACGCGATCGTTTATTGTCTACCACTTTTGGTGCTAACCATGTTTTAGACGCTTATTTTGTGGCTTTTAAAATTCCTGATTTTTTATTTAATATTTTTGTCTTAGGGGTAATGTCCGCGGCTTTTGTTCCGGTTTTTATCGCCTATCAGAAAAAAAACGGCAATGCTGAAGCCATGAAAATAGCCAACCCGATTTTGAATTTAATTGCCGCCAGTTTGTCCATTATTGGTTTGATCTGTTTAATTTTTACTCCACAGTTGGTTTCTCTTTTAGCTTTTGGCGACTCTTTAGAACAGCAAGCCTTGATCGTACATTTTATGCGACCCATGCTGTTATCCCTTTTCTTTTTTGGCATCAGTAATGTTTTATCCGGAATTTTGCATGCCTATAAACAATTTTTTGTTTATGGTTTAGCGCCGATTATGTATAATTTGGGAATTATTTTTGGTATTTTATTTTTTGTGCCGGCTTTTGGCTACCTGGGTTTGTCATACGGAGTAGTCTTGGGCTCTTTATTGCATTTATTGATTCAGTTGCCAATTGTCATTAAATTCGGGTTTCGCTATCGTTTAAATTTTTCTTTAAAACATCCCGGGGTGCGTCAAATTTTAAAGTTGATGCCCTCTCGTTCTTTTGCTTTAGGTTTAACTCAGTTAAATGTCATGGTCATTTTTGCTATTGCTTCTGTTTTAAGCGCCGGTGAACAATCTGCTTGGCAATTTGCTGATAATTTACAGCATTTTCCCATTAACATTTTCGGGGTATCTTTAGCTTTGGCGGTTTTTCCGGTTTTTTCTGAAGCCTTGGCAGAGAATAATGTTGCGCGTTTTAAACAAGTTTTTTCGGAAAATTTTCGGCGTATTCTTTTTTTTATTATTCCTATTTCTATTATCACCCTGTTATTGCGCGCTCAAATAGTGCGTTTAATTTACGGAGCCGGTGAGTTTGATTGGACGGCTACTATTTTAACCGCTCAAACTTTAGGCGCTTTTGCTTTGTCGATGTTTGCGCAAAGTTTAATTCCTCTTTTTGCTCGCGCTTTTTTTGCCAAACAAGACACCAAAACCCCGGTTATTATTAGCGCCGTTTCTATGATAATAAATATTTTGTTGGCTTTATGGTTTGTTAAGCCTTATGGCATTATTGGTTTAGGCATAGCTTTTTCTATGTCAGCAGTTACGGAAATGATTTTACTGTTGGCCGCTTTACGTGTTCGGCACGGTGATTTAGATGACAATATGATTATTACCTCTACTTGGAAAATAGTCATTTCTTCTTTGATTATGGGAATAATTATTCAGGGTATGAAATATTTAGTGGCGGATTATGTTGATATGCAAACTTTTGACAAACCAGCATAGCCATTACGGCCGGCACAGTGGTCTATATTTTGGTAGCTTTAAGATTCAAATTTAATGAAGCGATTGCTATTAAAAACAAGGCGCTCTCCATTTTTCGAGTTTTAAAAAAACTTTCTTAAAAAACAGTTTAGCTTGTTTTTTCAGGTGATTTTGTTAGACTGATTTAGCTTATGGAAATTAAAAAAATACGTAATTTTTGCATTATTGCCCACATTGATCACGGTAAGTCTACTTTGGCGGATCGCATTTTGGAATTAACCGGCACTGTGCCAAAAAGAGAAATGAAAGAACAGCTTTTAGACTCCATGGAATTGGAACGGGAAAGGGGGATTACTATTAAATTACAGCCGGTACGCATGGCTTATCGTCAAGCCGGGCAGGATTATGTTTTAAATTTGATTGATACCCCCGGACATGTGGATTTTTCTTACGAGGTTTCCCGTTCTTTACAGGCTTGTGAGGGCGCGTTGTTGGTGGTTGATGCCACTCAAGGAATTCAAGCGCAGACTTTGGCGAATTTATATTTGGCTATTGAACAGGGGTTGGAAATTATTCCTGTTTTAAATAAAATTGATTTACCCGCGGCTAATGTGGCTCAGGTATCTCGTGAGGTTTGTTCTTTGTTGGGTTGTCAGCCTACAGACATCATTTCCGTTTCCGCTAAAACCGGTCAAAACGTAGAAAAAATTTTAACAGCAGTGGTGGATCGCATTCCTTTTCCCAAAACCGAACCTAAGAATAAATTTCGTGCTTTAATTTTTGATTCCATTTTTGATGATTATCGCGGAGTGATTACTTATGTGCGAGTTGTCGACGGCCAGATCCGAAAAGGCGACAAAATTTTTTTAATGGCCGGCAAAAGCGTTTCTGATAGTTTAGAGGTCGGATTTTTTCATCCGCAATTAAAAGCGGAAAAAACACTTGGCGCCGGCGAGATTGGTTATATCGTGACCGGTTTTAAAGGAGTGGAAGATGCGCGGGTGGGCGATACTATTACGCTTTATCAAGATCGCGCTTTAACTTCTTTGCCGGGTTATAAAAAGGTAAAACCCATGGTTTATGCCGGTATTTATGCCAAAAATTCTTCCAAATACAATCTTTTAAGAGAAGCTATGGGTAAACTCAAGCTCAATGATGCGGCCTTGCAGTATGAACCGGAACATTCCCAAGCCTTGGGTTTTGGTTTTCGTTGCGGATTTTTGGGTATGTTGCATTTGGATATTATCAGTGAACGTTTGCGCCGCGAATTTAATTTGGAGCTAATTGTTACTACGCCTTCGGTAGCCTATTTGGTTTATACCACCGCTTCCGCCACCATGGTTGTTTCTTCGCCTTTGGATTTGCCGTCACCTCCGGAAATAGAAAAAATTGAGGAACCGATAATGAGTGTCGATATTGTTACGCCCACCGAATACATCGGTGCCATTATGAAGCTGGTGATAGAAAAACACGGTCAACCCACGGCTAATGAAGTGGAATATCTGGATAAAACGCGTGCCATTTTACATTACAAAATTCCTTTGGTGGGGATTGTAGTGGATTTTTACGACAAACTTAAAAATGTCAGTTCCGGTTATGCTTCGCTCAACTATGAATTTGCCGGTCATCAAACGGCAGATATTGTGCGTATGGATATTTTGGTGGCCGAGGAAGCTATTAGTCCCTTGTCTTCCATGGTTTATCGGGAAGAGGCGGTTATTGTCGGTCGGAAAGTGGTAAAAGCCTTAAAAGACGTTTTGCCCAGACAAATGTTTGAAGTAAAAATTCAAGCGGCGGTTGGCAGTAAAGTTTTAGCTTCAGAAAAAATTCCGCCTATGCGTAAAGATGTGACCGCCAAACTTTATGGAGGCGACGTCACCAGAAAAAGAAAATTATTGGAAAAACAGAAAAAAGGAAAGAAGCGTATGAAATCTATCGGTAAAGTTGATATCCCGCAAGAGGCTTTTTTAACTATTTTAAAACGGTAAATCTTATTTTATTTTAAGCTAAGATTAGTCATTTTTTTAATTATCCACATTTTTTTGTTGACTAATTTTTTAGATGTTGTATAATTCCGCGCGTTCTGTTGCTCAAATTTGAATTTTGCTAAGTGAATGTTTTTTTCTCATTTTTCACTTGGACTCAGAAAGGTGAAGCCTCTGGTGTGTGACTCCTCCTCAACACGCCATGGATGGCCTCACCTTTTTGAGTTTTTTTTGTTATACTGTCTTTATATGAATTTTACCACTAACCGCCATCATCGTGCTCTGCCTGCAAAACATCGTTTCCCAGGCCAGCATAAGTTGGTAGAAAAAATTTCTGTCATTGACCCCACTTTGTTAATTTTACTCGCGGTCATTATTGTGTTTGGGTTGATTATGCTTTCTTCGGCCAGTGCGATTTTGTCTTATAAAAATAATCAGGGCGATAGTTATTATTATCTTAAACACCAAATTATTTTTGGCGTTTTAATAGGCGGCCTGGCTTTTTATATTATGAGTAAGATTGATTATCATTATTGGCGCCGACATGCTTTTTGGATTGTGGTCGGGACAATTATTTTGTTATTGGCGGTTTTTATTCCGGGCTTGGGTTCTGAATTTTTAGGAGCCAAGCGCTGGATTGATATCGGCGGTTTTGTTTTTCAACCATCAGAGGTGGTGAAGCTGTCTTTTTTGATTTATTTATCCGCCTGGTTGGAAAAAAAGGGCAAAGAAGTGGCTGATTTACATTACGGCTTGATTTCTTTTTTGGTGATGTTGGGATTTTTGGTTTTATTTATTGCGGTGGCGCAAAAGGACTTGGGTACGACCATGGTGATTGCGGTAATTTCCGTGGTGGTTTATTTTATTGCCGGCGCTCCTTGGAAACATTTGGGATTGTTAATGTTGGGAGGGGTTGTTTCTTTTTTGGGTCTTGTTAAAATCGCCGCTCATCGTGTTGATCGCCTCACCACTTTTTTTAATCCCCAAGCAGACCTGCAAGGCATTGGCTATCATGTTTATCAAGCCTTGATCGCGATTGGTTCAGGCGGTTTTTTTGGAGTGGGCTTGGGGCACTCTATGCAAAAAAAATTAAGTTATTTACCGGCGGTAATGACCGATTCTATTTTTGCGGTCATAGCCGAAGAGCTGGGTTTTCTTTTTTCCATTTTTTTAGTGATTTTATTTTTTGGATTAGTGTGGCGTATTTTACTAATCGCCAAAAAAGCTCCGGATCAATTCGGTCGACTGTTGGCGGTGGGAATTGCCACTTGGATTGGCTTTCAGGCGTTTGTGAATATCGGCGCCATGCTTGCTTTATTGCCCTTAACCGGCATTCCTTTGCCTTTTATCAGTTATGGCAGTTCTTCGATGATTATGTTGCTTGCGGCTATGGGTTTAGTAGCTAATATTTCCAAAAAAATATGAAAATTCTTTTAAGCGGCGGCGGCACTTTGGGTTCTATTGGCCCGCTTTTGGCGGTGTTACCGAAATTGCTGAAAGAGCAAAATCAAGTTTTTTTTGTCGGCACTTATCACGGAGTGGAAAAAAAATTAGTGAGCCAAGAGAAAATTATTTTTTATGCCATGCTGGCTCCGAAGTTGCGTCGTTATTTTACTTGGCGCTATTTATTTTTTCCTTTGGAAGTTTTTATCTCTTTTTTTCAGGCTTTGGTTGTTTTATTAAAAAACCGACCCCAGGTCATTGTTTCCGCCGGTGGTTTTGTGTCTGTGCCTTTGGTCTGGGTTGGTTGGTTGTTGCGCATACCGGCGCTGATTCATCAACAGGATTTACAGCCCGGTTTGGCCAACAAACTAATGGCGCCTTTGGCTGTAAAAATTACCGTGGCTTTTCCAGAGTCTTTGGCTTATTTCCCAAAAAAGAAAACAACATGGATAGGTAATCCGGTGCGCGATCTTACCCCTACCACCGATAACATTGCATTAGACAAGAGCGTGCCCACGGTTTTTATCATGGGCGGTGGCACCGGCGCTTGCGCTATTAACGCGTTGGTCACCCCGGAAATTTGTACTTTTTGCAATGTGATACATATGACAGGAGAAAATCGAGCAAGAAAACTGTCCGTTATTCATCATCCTCGTTATCACCAATATGCTTTTTTACAAGCAGAGATGAAAGAGGCTTTACAAAAAGCAGAGGTGGTTGTCTCCCGCGCTGGTTTGGGCAGTATTTCCGAATTGGCCGCTTTAGCCAAACCGGCTCTGATTATTCCCATTCCCCATTCTCATCAAGAAAAAAATGCCGATTTTTTAAAAACGCACCAAGCCGCGATAATTTTAAATCAAGAAAAACTTACCGCCCAAATTTTTTGTCAAGAAATAAAAAGCTTATTGTTTAATTTACAAAAAAAAGATATACTGGCTAAAAATATTTCTGCTCTTTCTCAGAAAAACGCGACTTTCCAATTTTATCAGAAAATTACATCTTTTAAGAAAATATG
>MHKJ01000042.1:10507-12812 GCA_001818355.1 Candidatus Kerfeldbacteria bacterium RIFOXYC2_FULL_38_9
AAGATGAATTAGATGAAGAAAGCGCTGAATACGAAGAAGGAACAGAAGAAGAAGTTGAAGAAGATGAGGATGATGAAGTTGAAGAAGAGGAAAAGGATGAAGAAGAAGGTGAAGAAGAAGAGTAATTTTAAAACGAACGGGATGCCCGTTCGTTTTTGTTTTACCCATCTCTTTCAATAAATATACTGGACAAAAATATCTGATAACATGCCTTTCAAACAAATACATTCTATAAATTATCTTCATCTTCTTTCTCTTCTGGTGTCCCTTTCTTTTGTTTCATCCATGTTTGAATTGCTGAAAATGAAGATCCCACGGACTCAGGAACATCTCCTGCTTCTCTCAGTTTCTTGATGATCGTACGAATTGCTTCATTTGCCTCATCAGTGAAAGATGCCGCTCTTGAATATCCATAGATAAGTTGTACAACAGGCGAATATGTTTTCGCTTCTTTTGTTGGAACGACAAGATCAATATAAGTAAAACCTTTTTCAGGATCATAAAATATGTTGTCAGGCTTACTAGGATCCATTTGAAGTCCAACTTCTGAAATTGCCCTGCCGTCTTCGATTAATTTTTGATACTGCTCTAATGGCGCCTGAGCTAATAATTGTAAACGGTGCAACCATTCTTCTGTTTTTTCTTTTCTCTCATGAAGAGGTTTCCCTGCTGCACGCTCCTGAAGTTCATAGTATTCCCCATCCTCAACAAAAACTTCGATAATTCTGGCAACTTGAACATTTTCAGGAAGCATCAACATTCTCCTTCTCACTTCTCCCCCTTCTTCAAGTGTTTGCTTAATGTTTTCAGGAGTTTTTTGAAAAAAACCTGTTGCAAGATGAAGAAGAACTTGATCAGGATGACCTTTCACTTCAAAAGCGCGTGAACTTCCACCTGCGCCAATAGGATCTCCTCTCAATTCTTCTATCTGTTTTCCTGAATGCATCATTCTTTTAAAATCACTCTCCCTTTGAGATGGAAGTGATCCTCTTCCTGTTTCTGGCATAAATACAAACTTCGATTAGTTAGATATTCCTTTACTGTTCCTATAATGACTTATTCAATACAACGAGTTGTGCGTTTAGACGTATAACAAATTTCCATGACTTTACGTAACAACCTTTTCATTCAAAAACATCATAGCATCAAAAAACACATCACCGATCTGAGCCTATAACCTGCTCATAGTCTACTTTTACGTAATGATCTTTCTTCAACTTGATCCTCATGTAAATAATTCTCCACATCTTGATTATGCTTTTGTTCTTGAACTAATCTTTCATTCATCATCTCTGTCCATATACGATTTTCTTTTAAAATTCGATCAGCATCTTCATTCGAAATTTGATGTGACCTAACCAACTCAGCAGCCTCTGATCGCATCCTTTCAAGCCTCGCATTTAAATCATCAAGATCTCTATGCAATTCATCTGCTGACTTCTCAAATTGTTCTACACTCATTGCCTGTCCCTTGGGAACATCTGGTATACAAGCTTCTGTCGAACCAATTAAGGCACCTAGTCCGATAGCTTTTAAACAGTGTTAAACTTCATATTAATTTTTTACAAATTATTTTCTAAAAACAAACGTGTTTATCATATGAATAGTGATTTTACCTCTTGATTGCTAACGCCCGAATGGACTGTCATTCCCTGATGGTCTCTCCGCATATTTCTGTTCTCTTTCATGTCTTTCAGAAGTCTCCCTATAAGTAAAATAATGTAATAAAATAAATAGACTTAAAATCATTTCGTTGCCTTCACTGATAAACTCTCTAAATCGATCCCTTGATATTGTTGTTTACTGATTTTTTTATTCTCTTTCTTTATCTCAATCAAAAATCCAGCATCCAAAATCTTTTGAAGATACTCCTCCTTTAAGAGGGCTCCGGCAACACAGCCAGTCAGTAATTCTTCATTATGCCTTTGCTCATCAGAAAGCTCAGAGAGAAGAACAATATCGGAAACGTATAGTGAACCGCCCTTCTTCAACACGCGATAAGCCTCTTGAAAAACATTATCTTTATTTGGTGCAAGATTGATAACACAATTACTAATAACGATATCTATTGAATTACTATCGATTAGGAGCGATTCAATGTCTCCCAGAATAAATTCAACATTTTTCACTTTCATTTTCTCAGCATTTCTTTTTGCTAATTCGAGCATCGCTGGAGTCATATCTACACCAATTACTTTCCCTGTCTGACCAACTCGCCGCTGTGCAAGAAAAACATCAAATCCGGCACCACAACCAAGATCAAGAACAACATCACCTTCTTTGATGTCACCAATAGCCGTTGGAT
>MHKJ01000042.1:12822-14249 GCA_001818355.1 Candidatus Kerfeldbacteria bacterium RIFOXYC2_FULL_38_9
GGAACACCCGCAAGATTGTGCAATTTGTGTATAGCCTTGTTTTACGATGTTTTTAATATTGTTCATACTCGCTCATTCTATCATAATTCGAGTCCTTATTGGTTTGAGAGAAGCCTTAGTTTTCTTTAGCAAAATTTTTTAGCTCCGTATAGTGGAGGATGCTAGAACTAAGATCAGGAAATATTCACGGTCATCTTTGTTCCAAGTGCATCTGCAATCTTAAACAAAAATGATACCGATGGGTTATATGTCCCTGATTCAAAACGAGAGATTGCTGTTTGTTTTGTGCCAACAAGCTCAGCAAGCTGTGTCTGAGTCATTCCCTGTTCAATACGTTTTTCTATAAATTTTTCGATTATTGCAAACTCAGGCCCTAACTCATCATAAGCCTTCTTAACATCTTTATTCTTCAACAATTTTGATTTAATGTTTTTGTAGTCTTTCATACATTTATGAATATAACATATAAGTTATATCTCGTCAACTTCATTTTTTCGCCTTTTGGCTAAATTCAACTGCTTTGATGGTATCTTGTTTGTCTTTTTAATAAATCCGCTGAGAACAATGATAATCTTGTCTTTCTGAAACATGTAGAGAAACCTGACTTCTTGCACTCCTCTAATTCTAAGCTCAAACAACCCATCCAATACTTTCTTGCTATGTGGCATCTTGAGCTGATAACTGAACTTCTCTAATAAATCAAACGTTCGTAAAACTTTAGCGATTGTTTGTTCTTGCAGAGATTCAATGAATGCTTCGATTTCATAAGATTAAAACTTGATTTGTATAACTTTTAATTTTCATCTGAATGTCAATCCTTTTCCAACACTTCTACTTTATCCTCTCCTGACAAAACTTGTTTAACCACAATGTAACGCACAATTGTATCACTCTGATTAGTAAAACTATGAGGTGTATTTTCAGTTTCAATCAAGTCACCACTTTTGACAACCTGCTTGCTCAACTTACCGTCCTCTTTCCACTCGAATAGCAATTCACCATCAATAATGATTCGTGAATGATATTATGATGATGCCAGGGCTGCCTCGTGCCAGGCGGCTGCTCAACATAAACAAAGTGATACTCTTTAAACAAGTAATACATTGCTTTTATGCCTTCTGGACGATTGTGGTGAATGGCATCTTCATTTTTATATACTTTCATACCCCCACATCCTATCACAAAATTTCGAGTCCCTCTTGGGGTAATAAAAAACCTCCGCTTAAACTAGCGAAGATTTTTTGGCTCGCATGGAGGGACAGCTTTCGAACTTTTGACTGGCGTGCAGCGTTTCCCGTTCCAGAGCTTGTCGTGCCTCAAGTGAGACATCTATTGTCCCAGGTGTGACGTTTCGGGAAGGGTGTCAATTTCTTAAAATTATCCAAAAACCAACACCTTGTCCGAGTCTTCTACCATTTTCAGCAACT
>MHKJ01000043.1:0-1109 GCA_001818355.1 Candidatus Kerfeldbacteria bacterium RIFOXYC2_FULL_38_9
AGTTATGCTATAATTAATATAATAACAAATTAAACAATAAAACGATATATGGAAGGAGAAACAAGGGTTTTGATCGTGGAGGATGATAAATTCCTTTCCGAACTTATTGCCACCAAGCTCACTAAAGAGCATTTTCAAATCAGCTCAGCCGCTGATGGTGAAGCCGGCTTAAAAAAAGCTATTACAGAAAAACCAGATATCATTTTGTTAGATATTATGCTTCCTGGCATGGACGGTTTTGGGGTATTAAAAGCTTTAAGCGCCCATGCAGATGAGGCCGTCAAAAAAATCCCCGTTTTAATTTTAAGCAACTTCGGCCAAGAGAGCAAAGTGCAAGAGGGCTTAGACTTGGGTGCTAAAGATTATTTGGTTAAAGCCAATTTTACCACTGGTGAGATTGTAGAAAAAATCAAAAAAACTCTTTCCTTGTAAAAGTAAAAATAAAACTGTTAAAAAACACCCCTGTTAAAAGAGGTGTTTTAGTTTGCAGTTTATTTGGTATAGGTGTAGGGGTTGACAAAGCGACCATTAACAATAACTTCGTAATGCAAATGTGAACCGGTAGAACGACCGGTAGAACCCATTTGGCCCAAATATTGTCCGCGACCGACCTGTTGTCCCGCGGATACTCCTAAGGATTGCAGATGAGCATAATGGGTGACAATGCCGTTAGCGTGTTGAATGCGCACTGCTATGCCATAAGCTCCTTCCGAACCAGCTGAAATAACCTTACCGCCATCTGAGGCGTAAATTGGATCTCCAAATTCCCCGTCGATATCTATTCCTGTATGTCCGTAACCGTAATACTGAGACATGCGATGAGTAACAGTTGGCCATTGACCAGAAGCGCCATAATTAGGTGTAACATTTTGTCCAGATGTAGTAGGAATGTTTTGGACAGTTGCTGTAGTAGTGTTAGTGGTTGACGTGGTATTACTGCCAAAAACCTGTTTAATAGAAGCAAGTTGGGTTTGAGTTGGCGGTGGGGGAGGCGGAGGATCTTCTTTTTTACCGCCGGGAATAATAATGTTTTCTCCCACTTTAATTTCGGTTTTATTTACCAGTTTGTTAAAATCCACAATGTCTTCGGCTGTGGCTTCATATTTTTC
>MHKJ01000043.1:1116-6388 GCA_001818355.1 Candidatus Kerfeldbacteria bacterium RIFOXYC2_FULL_38_9
GAGTCTACGGTATCTCCTTCACGCACTGTGTATTCCAAACCGGATACTGGTAAAATATCCAAGGTATCGCCGGGCTTGATCATATCCGGGTCGTCTAAATTGTTTGACCACAAAACAGTTTTAGTGCTGACGCCAAATTTCGCCGCAATAGTACTGGCCGTATCTCCTTCTTTTACGGTATAGCTGGTTTTTTCCGTATTAACCTTGGTATTTCCTTCTAAAATAGTTTGACCCAAAACCGCTCCGCCGTTACCGGTGGTGGTTATATTGGCTACGGCATTTTTGGAGTCTTCACCCAAAGGGGTAACTTTAACAGCCGAGGAAGTGTCAATATAACTGGTGTTTACAGGAATAATCGTATCGGCAGTGATTTTATACTCATTATTGGGAGCCACAATTTGAGTAAGCAAAGATTCTTGCAAAAAATTATCAGATCTGACAGATTTGGCTTGCACCACATTTACAAAAACAATGGACATAGTTAAAATAACCACAAAAACGTGAATAGCCAAACGATGGGTCAGTACGGCCAAAATTTTATGTTGCGCATGAAAAAATCGGCGCCATTTTTCTTTTAAAACCAAATAAATTTTATAAACCACAATAATTATCGGACGTAAAACAATTTTCCAAATAAACCACAAAGGTTTAGCGATAAAGAGCACAATATGTTTAAAGCAAAAAAGGGTTTTTCTCAGAACAGCAATACCGGCAAGACAGAGTTTGAGAAAGAATTTTTTAAAGTAAAGATTCAAATTTTTTTTGGCTAATTTTTATCTGTTACGAAAATGAACATTAGCATGGCAAGAGCTGATTGTCAATGATTGGCTGTGGATTAAAGTATATTTTTTTGGCTAATTTAAGCCATTTTTTTGTCAAAGCTGGTTAAAAATCCTTTATTTTTCGCTTATTTTTAAAAATTTGCTACAATAGAGCCACTATGAAAAAATATAATCATCAAGAAATTGAATTAAAATGGCAAAAAAGGTGGGAAGAAAGCCAAGTTTTTCAAGCACAAAATGGTGGGGATAAAAAGAAGTGGTATACATTAGTAGAGTTTCCATATCCTTCTGGTGCTGGTTTGCACGTGGGGCATGTGCGTTCTTATACTGCGCTTGATATTGTGTCGCGCAAAAAGCGCATGGAAGGCTATAATGTGCTTTATCCCATTGGTTGGGATGCTTTTGGTCTGCCTACGGAAAATTATGCTATTAAAAACAAGATCCACCCACAGGTAGCCACCCAGCAAAATATCGCCACTTTTAAACGACAGTTAAAAGCCTTGGGTTTGTCTTTTGATTGGTCGCGCGAAGTAAACACCACAGACCCAGCATATTATAAATGGACGCAGTGGATATTTTTGCAGTTTTTCAAAAAAGGCTTGGCTTATCAAAAAGAGATGCCAATTAATTGGTGTCCACAATGCAAAATTGGCTTAGCTAACGAAGAGGTAGTAGATGGCAAGTGCGAACGTTGTGGCACTGAAAGCACGCACAAAAATATGAAGCAGTGGATGTTAGCCATTACTAAATATGCTGATCGACTTATTGAAGATCTAAAAACAGTCGACTATTTACCAAAAATTGCGCAACAGCAAATTAACTGGATTGGCAAAAGTGAAGGAATTAACATTACATATGATATTGAAGAAGCAGATGAAAAAATAGAGGTATACACAACAAGGCCTGATACAAATTTTGGCGCCACGTTTGTTGTTGCTGCGCCAGACAGTGATTTTGTTACAAAAAATTTAGAGAGCTTTCCTAAAAAAGAAAAAGTTGAGCAATATGTAAAAGACACAAATAAAAAAAGTGAACTAGAACGCATTGCCGAGGGTCGCAAAAAAACAGGTGTATTTACTGGATGGAGCGCGATAAATAATTTAAATGGACGCCTGATGCCAGTGTATGTTGGTGATTTTGTTCTTTCTGGTGTGGGCACGGGTGTTGTTGTTGGTGTGCCTGGGCATGATTTGCGCGATTTTGAATTTGCCCAAGCCATGGATTTAGAAATTATTCGTGTGGTTAAAGATTCAAATGGTGATGATTCAGAAATTACAAAACCAGAACAGGTGCAGGAATCAGCAGGCACGATGGTGAATAGTGATTTTCTTAATGGTATGGATATTCATGCAGCCACCGAAAAAATTAAAGACTACATGGAAGAAAAAGGCTTTGGTAAACGCATAGTTAATTTCAAATTACGAGATTGGATTTTTTCGCGCCAACATTATTGGGGCGAGCCAATTCCAATTGTGCATTGTGAGAAATGCGGAGCTGTACCAGTTCCTGAAGATCAATTGCCATTAGAATTGCCTGATGTAAAAAATTATGAACCAACTGATACTGGTGAGTCACCACTTGCTGCAATGACAGATTGGGTAAACACCAAGTGTCCAGTGTGTGGCGCTGTAGCCCGTCGCGAAACCGACACCATGCCTAACTGGGCTGGATCTAGTTGGTATTTTTTGCGTTATTGTGACCCTAAAAACAATGCCGAATTTGCTTCACAAGAAAATTTAAAATACTTTATTCCAGTTGATTTGTATAACGGCGGTATGGAACACACCACTTTGCATTTATTATATTCTCGTTTTTGGCACAAGTTTTTATTTGACTGCGGCCATGTACCAACTAGCGAACCATATCAGCGCAGACGTTCGCACGGTATGGTCTTGGCTTCTGACGGCAAAAAAATGAGCAAAAGTTTAGGAAACGTGGTAAACCCAGATGATATTATTAAAGAGTACGGCGCAGACACATTACGCTTATATGAAATGTTTATGGGTCCGTTTGACGAAGCAATTGCTTGGGATCCAAACGCCATTCGTGGCATTAAAAAGTTTTTAGTTCGTGTTTATAAATTAGCTACACAAGTTACAGACGAAAAAAATCAGGAATTAGAAAAAATTATTCACCAAACTATCAAAAAAGTGACGCTTGATATTGACGCGATGAAGTTTAATACAGCTGTATCGCAATTAATGATTTGTGTGAATGCTTTAGAAAAAGCAAAAAATGTTCTACAAGAAACTTTTGAGTTATTTTTAAAAGTTTTATCACTTTTTGCCCCACATGTAACAGAAGAATTGTGGGAGAATTTAGGACACAAAGAAAGCATTATTAAAGAGCCCTGGCCAAAGTGGGATGAGGAATTAGTAAAAGACGAAGTAGTGAAAATGGCCGTTCAAGTTAACGGTAAAGTGCGCGCCAATATTGAACTCTCTGTTACAGCTTCGGCCAAAGAAGCACAAGCCATGGCTTTGACCAGAGAAAACGTTTTGCGAAACACCAGTGGCAAAAAAATGGTCAAAGTGATTTATGTGCCCGGAAAAATTATCAACATCGTGGTTAAATAATTTGCCTATGTTTACCCAGGTCATAGAAATTTTAAAAAAAGGCGGAGTAGCGGTTTTCCCAACAGATACCGCTTATGCTTTGGGCGGTGATTTTGAAAATCCAGAAGTGACTTTTCGTATCCTTGACATCAAAGGCCGGACAGATAAGAAGTTTACTTTAGTGGCCGCCAATTTACAACAAGTGCAACAGTTTTTTTCTTTAGAACCCAAAGCGTTAAAACTCGCCAAAAAGTATTGGCCCGGACCTTTGTCTTTGGTGGTGAGTGATCGGTTTTCCATTCGCGTACCAGCCCATGACGTGCCTCGTCAGTTAGCCGCATCCTTGGGCAAACCCCTCATCGCTACCAGCGCCAATAAAAGTGGCCAAACCGAAGTTTATACGCAAGCCGCGGCTCAGCAAGCCCTGGGAGAACATAACGTCGACGCCTGGATTGACGGCGGAGAGCTTGTGTCTCGGCCGGTTTCCACTATTGTCCGCGTTTTGGGTAATCAAGTTAAAGTAATTCGCCAAGGCTCCATTCACCTTTGATGATTTAATGACCAAAGAACAACTGAAATTTTTACTGAAAAAATACAAAATCTTTCCGCGTAAAGAACAGGGACAAAATTTTTTATTAGACGATCAAATTATTAAGGACATTATTGCGGTTTCCAATTTATCAAAAGATGATACTATTTTGGAAATAGGTCCGGGTTTTGGTGTTTTAACTTTGGCTTTGGCGCAAAAAACGAAAAAAGTTTTAGCCATAGAACAAGATCGCAATATTTATCCGGCCATGTTGGCGCTTTCCCGTCAGCAAAAAAATATTTTTCCTTTTAACCAAAGTATTCAGAAGTTTAATTTAGAAAGCGCTGATTTCAAAAATCAACAATATAAACTCATTGCCAATCTGCCTTACAGCATTACCTCTTGGGTTTTACAGCATTTATTGGAACATCATCCTCAGCCCGGTGTCATGGTCATTATGGTACAAAAAGAAGTGGCCGAAAGGGTGATTGCCGTTAAAGGAGCAATGAGTATTTTAAGTTGTGCTGTTAATCTTTACGCTGATGCGGAAATTATGCGTTTGGTTGCGGCTGAGTGTTTTTATCCGGCGCCGAAAGTGATGAGCGCCATTTTAAAGCTAACAGTTCGTCCCCAGCCGAAAGTTAAAGATCCGGAAAAGTTAATGCAGATTATTAAAATAGGTTTTTCAGCCAAGCGCAAACAACTGCATCATAATTTAAGCGCCTTTTTTCATTTTTCTCCATCAAAAGCCAAAAATATTCTGGAAAAATCTCAACTTGGCCTTAACGTGCGCGCCCAAGAGCTTTCTGTAGAGGACTGGATACGGTTGCAAAAAAATTTGGTTTGACTTCCAAGTAGAGAAATGATATAATTTAGACATTCACTTATAAAAAAATGCGGCTAAGTTCCGAAAAAATTGATAGTTTATCAGTTTGGGCAGTGGTGGCCATTGGTTTTTTGATTTTAATTGGTGGAATATGGCAAATTCGTTCCACTCTTTTTGTGCACCGCAATACGGTTTTTGCCGCTTTTCACGAACGCACCGCCAACCTTAATCAAGATCAAGCCAGTTTTCTTAACTCTTCTCCGGACGATCAGGCTTTAGCCAGCGGAGAGGTTTTGGACACAGATCAAGACGGTATTGGTGATACAGACGAAAGCACTTATAATACCAGTCCCTATTTAGCCGATTCCGATTCTGACAGTTTAAGCGATAAAGAAGAAATTGACGCTGGCACTGATCCTAATTGTCCTACCGGAGCGGAGTGCGAACAAGAACGTACCGGTGGCACCGGAGACGCCAGCACCGAGGCTCAATCTGCTTTTTCCGAGCTGAGTAATACCAATTCATCCGCCGATTCCATTTCTAAATATCTAAATAGCGACGGTAGCATCAATGCTCCGCA
>MHKJ01000043.1:6416-7561 GCA_001818355.1 Candidatus Kerfeldbacteria bacterium RIFOXYC2_FULL_38_9
ACGAAGCCCTGGCTCAGGCTTTTACTGATATTATGGCCGGCGCCAATAGCGGTGCCAGTTCTACTACTGAGGTACAAGATTATGCTCAATCTTTGCGTGATGCGACCCCGGCGGAAAAACGTAGTTTTTTACTTCAGTCCGGAGCAAAACAAGAAGATTTAGATAAATTAACTGACGAGCAAGTCAACGAAGCCTTAAATTCCATGATTGATGAAACCCTCAAAGAACAAGATTTAACCCCTCAAACAGAAGGACAATAAGCTTAATTTGCATGAAAAAAGTAAAAAAACAATCAGTTTTTCCAACTTGCGCTCTGTCAAAAAAAATAGTTTTACTTTTAATTTTAACCAGTTTTTTTGGTTTGGCTTTGCCTCAACAAACTTGGTCTGCCAGCGCAACAGTTACCACCATTATTACCAACTTTCCCCAGTTGCGCAAAGATGTGCAAGAAAGCCTTTGGAAGAGTTTACAAAGTACAGCCAAAGTAGGCATTAAAAATGCTTTGCGGTCTTTTTATGAGAAACTGGCTTATGACACAGCAGTCTGGATTGGCTCGGGAGATTGGAAGCAAAAGCCTTTGGTAGAAACTAAAGATTTGGGAAACTATATCAAAAGCAGTGCGGATGCGGCCGCCGGCGCTTTTTTGGATTCTTTGTTAACCGATTATGCCGAATATGACGATCAAGGCAATCCCGTGATGGAACCGGTTTTGGATGCTAAAGGACAACCGGTTTTGGATGCTAAAGGACAACCCGTAATGACCCAGAAAATTCATAAAGTGAAAGCGAGTTTTAATTTTTGTCAGTTACCTGATGTTAACTCTGTGCAATTCAAAGCCATTCTGCCTAATATTATGCAAAAAAACCCCTATACTCCGGATTGTTCCGCCAGCAAAGTGTGGGGACAGCTTAAAGATCGTTTTGATAAAGCCCTGGCCTTTGTTGATGATCCGCAATCTTTGGTGAAATTTTCCACCAGTTTTGATCAAGGAGCGACTGATATGTCGACGGTGTTGGCGGCTTGGGATGAGGCTATCAATGTGGAAACGGCCGCAGAAAGAGAGGCGACGTTAAAACGCTTAAAATCCGACTTTAACCCTAAAACCAGCAAAATAGCCGGCTATGTGGTAACGCCGGCGGGTTGGA
>MHKJ01000044.1:0-3947 GCA_001818355.1 Candidatus Kerfeldbacteria bacterium RIFOXYC2_FULL_38_9
AAATAATTTCCACCACATCTTCTTTAACGTTCTCAATGGTGGAAAATTCATGGTCTACTCCTTTTATTTTAATAGCGGTAGCCGCGGCGCCCGGTAAAGAGGACAATAAAACACGACGCAAAGCATTGCCTAAAGTAGTTCCGTATCCGGGATAACAAGGAGAGACGATAATTTGCGCTTTATTTTCTTGATTTTCGGCAGAAATTACTTTGGCTTCAATGGTTGTTGGGAGAGGGATGTTTTCCATAGGCAGATATATAAAAATTATAATTTAAAGTGAATATAACTCGACGATCAAATGCATTTGCAAATTAGATTGAATAGCGGCTACAGTAGGCGCTTTAACAACGGTAATTTGCAACTTAGTCTTATCGGCAATTAACCAAGCCGGCACTTCAGCGGTCGCTGATTCTTCTTGGCTGAGTTTAGACCAGTATTTATTTTTAGTTTTATTAGACTTGACCGTAATCACATCACCTTCTTTTAAAGCCAAGGAAGGAATGTTCACATTTTGACCGTTGACTTGAAAATTTCCATGAGAAGCCAATTGACGAGCCGCTGAGCGAGAAGTGGCAAATAAAGCACGGTAAACCACATTATCTAATCTGCTTTCCAAATTCACCAACATCATTTCGCCGGTTTGACCGGATTTCTTTTTAGCTTTTTCGTAATATAATCTAAATTGTTTTTCTAAAATGCCATATTGTCTTTTGGCTTTTTGTTTTTCTCGCAACTGTAAACCATATCCGCTAAGACGAGGTTTGCGTTTATTGCCGTGCATGCCAGGAATAAAATTCCTTTTAACAATCGCACATTTGGAAGTATAACAACGCTCTCCTTTTAGAAAAAGTTTTTCTCCTTCGCGTCGGCATTGTTTACATTTTGGATCAAGATTTTTTCCCATAAATATTTTAAGGTTTACGTGGTTTTTTCATACGACACCCATTATGGGGTGTGGGAGTAATATCGCGAATGCTCAACATATTAAACCCCTGACTGTTAACAGCTCTGATGGCGCCTTCACGACCGCTACCAATGCCTTCTACAAATACATCAACGTCTTTAAGGCCGTAATCTTTAACTCGTTCGCCAGCATCTTTCACTATCATACCGGCGGCATAAGGAGTGGCTTTTTTGGGCCCCTTAAAACCACAGCGACCGGCTGAGGATTGGGCTAAAGAATTTCCATTTTTATCTGTAATATTAACAATAGTGTTGTTATAGGTGGCGTGAATATAAATTCTGCCAGAAGTAATGTGTTGTTTTTTTGATTTCTTTTTTTTCTTTTTAACACTAACATCAGCAGTTTTAGCGGATGCGGTTTTTTTACTTTCTTTATTATTCACTTTTTCTTTTTTTTCTTCACTCATAAATTATTTTTAAGTCTTTTCAGCCGCGGATTTTCTACCAGAACCGGCGGTTTTTCTGACATTACCGCGAACAGTACGGTTGTTGGTTTTGGTTTTCTGACCACGTGCGGGCAAATGTTTAATGTGTCTGCTACCCCGATAAGAACCGATCTCTTTTAAACGTTTGATGGAGCTGAAAATTTCTCTTTTTAAATCTCCTTCAATTTTAATACCGCCTCTTTCGATTTGTTCGCGTAATTTTTGCACCTCTTCTTCTGTCAAATCTTTAACGCGAGTATCCGGACTGACTTTGGTGGTTTTTAAAATATTTTGACTGGTTTTAAGGCCAATGCCAAAAATGTAAGTGAGAGCAATTTCTACTCTTTTATCTTTTGGTAAAGTTATACCTGCGATACGTGCCATATTTATTTATCCTTGTCTTTGCTTATGTTTTTTATTCTGACAAATTACAAAAACACGTCCTTTACGACGCACAACTTTGCAATCTTTACAACGTTTTTTTACTGATGCTTGTACTTTCATACTTATAGCCTTGAGATAATTCGACCTTTTTTTAAATCATAAGGAGTCATTTCCATCATTACTTCATCTCCTGGTAAAACACGAATTTTATACATACGCATTTTTCCGGAAAGATGAGCTAAAATCTCATGGCCATTTTCCAGTTCGACTTTAAAAGTGGTTGATGGAAGCTGTTCGGTAACTTTACCTTTTACTTCAATGCACCCCTTTTTGTTTGATTTAATTTCGTCCGAACCTCGGTTAAAAGCCATTGTTGATGTTAAAAACAAATCGCAGTCAAAACAAGATTAACTTTAATGTAAATATAAAAGTCTAAATAAAAGCGAAAAATTTCTTTTCCTATTCTTCGCCAAATTCTTGTGTCTGCGCCATTTTTCAATTGCTAAAGGATTATACCACGCTTTACAAACCTGTCAAGAAAAAATATAAGCCTGTGGAAAACTATGTTAAAATCGCTTTTATTCTTCGAATTCCTGAGGAGGCGGATTTTTCCGAAATGATCTTAAATTTTCCTAATTCTCCGGTATGAGTAACATGCGGACCGCCGCAAATTTCCGAGGAAAATTTTTGATCTTTTTCTCCAATAGTATAAACCTTGACTCGATTGCCAAGTTTGGCATATTTATCTGTAAAATAACCCAAAGCCCCGGTTTCTTTAGCTTCATCTACGGACATTTCTTGACAAGAAACCGGCAAATTTTTAACAATTTGATCGTTGATTAAATCTTCAACTTGTTGTTTTTCTTCCGCTGTTAATTGGCGTTCAAAATTAAAATCAAAACGCAGGCGTTCGGGGGTAATATTACTGCCTTTTTGAACGATGTTTGCTTTTAAAATATTCTTTAAGGCTTGATGCAATAAATGAGTGGCGGTGTGCAGTTTGGAAGTCTCCCAAGACTTGTCTGCCAAGCCACCTTGAAATTTTTGAGCGGAAGCTGATTGAGATTTTTGTTGGTGTTGGTGTTTTGCTTGTGCGAATGCTGACTGGTCTACGGTTAAATTATGTTCCTTGGCCATTTCTTGGGTCATTTCTAAAGGAAAACCATAAGATTGAAAAAGCAAAAAAGCTTCAGTACCGGATATTTTATCTTTTTTGTTTTGAATAATATTCTGAAATTCTTTTAAGCCTTTATCCAGCGTAGTTTGAAATTTTTTTTCTTCTTCACTAAAAGCTTGAATTATTTTAGCTGAATTTTGTTTCAGTTCCGGATAAGCAGTTTGATATTCTTGAATAATTACCTTGCCTACTTCTGTAATAAATAATTTTTTAAGACCGATTTTGCGACCTTCAATAATAGAACGGCGGATGAGACGACGCACAATATAACCTTGATCGGTATTAGCAGGCAAAACCCCTATTGGATCGCCGATAATAAAAAGAGCCGCTCTTAAATGATCCGCAATAATTCTAAAAACACGTGGATTTTCTTGGTATTTTTTATTGCTCAGCGCTTCTATTTTTTCAATTAACGGTAAAAATAGGTCGGTTTCAAAAACTGTGGCCACAGATTGAGCCATGACAGTCAAGCGTTCCAAGCCCCAGCCTACATCCACGTTTTGATGGGGCAATTTTTTAATACCGCCTTGACCGTCTTTCACATAAGCCATAAAAACATCATTGCCGATCTCCACCACTTTACCATCTTGGTCTGCTTGTTTAAATTCCGCCAAAGTCAAATCTCCCAAATTTCCGGAAACATCATAAAAAATTTCCGTAGTAGAGCCGCAAGGACTGGTTTTGCTGGGCAATTCCCACCAATTGGCAGAACCTAAAAAATAAATTCTGTTTTTTGGCATACCGACTTGCAACCAATTGTTCACAGCCTCTTCTTCTTTGGCTACGTTGTGATCGCCTTGATAACAAGTTACATAAAGCCGACGAGGATCCAGACCGACCCCTTTTTCTTTATCGGTTATAAATTCATAAGTCCAGGCAATGATTTCTTTTTTAAAATAATCACCCAAACTCCACACTCCCAACATTTCAAAAAAAGTAAGATGCCGATTATCTCCCACTTCATCGATATCAATGGTACGAATGCATTTTTGCACATC
>MHKJ01000044.1:4023-6039 GCA_001818355.1 Candidatus Kerfeldbacteria bacterium RIFOXYC2_FULL_38_9
AAAAGAGTGGGGTCATTTTCCGGTATTAAGTCAGCAGACGGAATGATTGTGTGTTTTCTATCTTTAAAAAATTTTAAGAATCTTTGACGGATTTCGTGGGCGCTGAGTTTGTGATCCATAGAATAATTTTTCGCAAATAACGCTGGTTAATAAAATAAACAATTAAAACGGAGGAGATACCGACTAAAACATCATAGAGTGTATCATATGATTCTCCTGTTTGTCCATACATATGTGTGCCAAAAATTTGGTCGCCAAAATATTCAAAAGTTTCCCAAAAAACAATTAAAAAAATAGTTAAACCTAAAGCTTTAATTTGTATGGAACGCAGATTATACTTTTGATGTAAATAAGCATCAGCACCAAAAATTCCAGCCAGTATCAGGGTGATAAAAAAAGGAAGAAAAAAATGTAGAAACATATCATAATACTGAGAGCTTTCATAAAAACCAAGAGCGCCTAAGTGATTTAAAGAAATCATGGTGGTAACTATAATCTCAAAACCAGCCAAAGCGTTTAAGGAAAAAAAACGTAAAAATTCAATCTGGCCATAAAACAAACGAGGCACAAATAACAAAAAAGCGGTAATAATGCCGACGTTGGCCCGAAAAAAAGAAACATCTGTCTGATAAAGATAAAGGGCAAAGCTGATATACAGCACAGCGCTGAAAGTAAGATAAAACAAAGATATTCGATTAAGACTAATTTTCATATTATTTCTATTGTATAACTCCTCCTCCTAAGACGCAATCTTTTTGGTAAAACACGGCAGATTGGCCAGAGGTGACGGCTCTTTGGGGAATGGTAAAATTTACTTTTACTTTATTGTGAGCGACAATTTCGATAATGGCCGTTTGGGGCGTTTGCCGATAACGAATTTGAACGGCGCACTGTAGGGGCAGTTGAGGTTTTACCAGCCAGTGCAAGTCTTCTACCAAGCATTGTGCTTGAAATAATCGGGGATCATTTTTATTATTGGTTACCACCAGTTTATTTTCTTTTAAATTTTTAGAAATTACATAATAAGGCCCGGTACCGCCGATATTGATGCCCTTGCGCTGGCCAATGGTATAAAAAGGCAAACCTTCGTGATAGCCCAGCGTTTTACCGGTTGCAGTAACAATTTCTCCTTTTTGGGAAATTAAATGTTGTTGAATAAATTTTCTATAATCAATATCTCCGATAAAACAAATGCCGGTGGAATCTTTTTTTTGGGCATTGGGAAAATGCTGATCTTGGGCGATTTTACGCACTTCACTTTTTAAATAATTGGCTAAAGGAAAAATAATCTTGGATAAATATTCAGGCTTAATGCGGTATAAAAAATAAGTCTGATCTTTATTGCGGTCTTTTGGTCGACCAAGCCGATTATTTTTTAGGGAGGCGTAATGACCGGTGGCGATGGCCGTAATCCCCTTTTCTTGCAAAGCTTTTTTTAAAAAAAGTTCAAATTTAATTTCTTGGTTGCAAACAATGTCCGGGTTGGGAGTGCGTCCTTTTTTTAACTCTTTTAAAAATAAATCAAAAACTTTAACTTGATACTCTTTAATAAAATTATAAGTTAAAAAAGGTATGCCAAGCAGTCGACAAACTTGGTCAGCGTCTTCATGGTCTTGTTTCCAAACACAACCGAGATCATTGATTTTACGATACTGCGGATGGGATTGCAAATCATCCCAATTTTTCATAAATACGCCCACCACTTGATGTCCTTGCTGTTTTAAAAGATAAGCCGCCACTGAGGAATCTACTCCTCCGCTCATGCCCACTACAACTTTCATATTTAAAAATTATTTTTCTGATAATTTACCCGCCCCTAAAGGGTTGTAGCCGTTTTGTATTTCTTCGAAATCTTGATAGCCGTCCTCATCAGTGTCTGCCTTTTGGGGATTGGTGCCTAATTCTTGTTCACGCGCATCAGTTAAACCGTCGGCGTCCGCATCGACAATTACCGGGGGCTTGGCGGATAAATCAATGGTTTGTTGATACAGCCAATAACCCACGCCCACAACCGCT
>MHKJ01000044.1:6070-6195 GCA_001818355.1 Candidatus Kerfeldbacteria bacterium RIFOXYC2_FULL_38_9
CAACTTTTTGAAGAGTGGATAATTTTTCTCGACCAAACATTTCTCCTTGTTCTTCATCAGATAAAATAGCCTGCTGAACGGTTGGTGGAGTCAACGGTTGAATGGGATTTTGCGGTAAAGGAGCG
>MHKJ01000044.1:6212-8536 GCA_001818355.1 Candidatus Kerfeldbacteria bacterium RIFOXYC2_FULL_38_9
ATGATGGGTTGCGGCGCCGAGGGTGGTGGTGTTGGTAACGGCACTTCAATCGGTAAAACTTGCGGCGGAGTAGCTGTGGCCATAGGTAAGTTCGCTGGCAAAGGTGTTGAAGGTGTCGGCGGAGTTATGGGGTTTGTTGGCACGGCAATTGGCGGAGCCGGTCTTGGTATAGGAACAGGCGGTTGTTTTTGTAAAGCCTCGCTTTCTTTTTCCGCCTCCGAAATCATTTCGTCAAAATTTAAAGGTTTGGGCGGATAAGTAAGGGATTCGCTATTGTCTGACACCGGTGCCACTTGTGGCGCCTGTGGTGGTTGAACTTGAGGCGGGGTAGCTGTTGGTAAGCTAAAAGGAGCGGAAGGAATAACCGCTGGTTTGTTTACTGGTTTTGCTACTGACGGCAGAGATGGTGGCGGTGGCGGTGGCGGTATAGGAGATTGTTTTTGAGACACCATTGATGGTGGTGCTGGTGGTAAAGGGTTTTGATTTTGGTTCATAAAAAATCCCAGAATATTTATTTCTTTTATTATAACAAATAATCAAAGACTGTACAAATTGACTGCTTATTTGATATAATAAAAAATAAGATGTCTATCGCCATTGTCGAAAGTTTAAAAAACTTAAAATTTAAGCATAAAATTTTTTTAATTTTAGCCATTCTTTTTATCCTGATTATTAACTTGGGTTTTTTAAATATTTCTTCAGTCTTAAACATTCAAACCGATACTCAAAAAATTGCGGACAGTTTAATCCCCCGCCTCATTCATACCTCAGCAGTTAAAGATAATATCAATCTCTCTATTCTAGCCGCCTATGATTATGTCCAAAACGGCGATAAAGACAGTAAAGCACAATACAAAACTTATATAAAAAAAGCGGTGGGCGCTGAAGTGAAATTATTTAAAGCTTCTAGTTCTGAGGCGGATTTTGAATTTACCACCCTTTTTGAAACGCAAATCAATGATATTTATGCCTCTTTGGAAGACTTGATTAGAGCTTTTGAAACAGGAGAAAGTCCGGAACAGTTGCAAAATCAATTACAAAATGTATCTGCCAAACGGGATGTTTTTGCTAATTTTTTAAATGAACAAATTGAGCAAAAAACTCAAGATTCTTCTTTACAAGAAAGACTGCAAACGCAAAAAAGAGTACAGCAAACCATAGCGATTGTGATAGGCATTGGTATTCTTACTTTGGTTACTTTGATTTTTATTTACATTTTTACCAATCGCACTATTACCAAGCCTTTGGAAAAACTTACAAAAGTGGCACGAAGTATTACCGCCGGAAAATATCAAGTGGTTGACATAGACAATAATGACGAACTGGGTGTTTTTGCCGAAACTTTTAATACCATGATTCAAAAAATGCGGGCCGTGCAAGAATCTTTGCAAATTGAACTTGCCAAAACCAAACAACTGGACAAGCAAAAGTCAGAATTTCTTTCTATTGCCGCGCATGAATTGCGTACGCCCATTTCCGGCATGAAGTGGCTTTTGGATATGACGGTGGCCGGAGATTTTGGAAAAATTGACACAGATGCCAAAGAACAACTGCAAAAAGGCATTGAAAATATCAATCGTATGGTAGTCATCATCAATAATTTATTGGAAGTGGCGGAAATTGAAGCCGAACAATTACAGTATAAATTTGAAAAAATAAATCTCAAAAAATTAGTCAAAGATTTGGCAGATCATTTTGAACATGCGGCCGCGGCTCGTAAAATTAAGCTAAAAGTTTTACTGGAAAAAATACCGAATATTACCATACCGGCGGATATCAGTAAGTTATTTATCGCTTTAAGTAATATTGTGGACAATGCTTTAAAATATACTCCGGAAAACGGCGTTGTCACTATCACAGCCGAGCAGGACGTAAACGAAATTATGATTAAGGTTGCTGATACCGGCTTAGGCATTCCCCTGGAAGAACAAGCCCGGGTATTTTCTAAATTATACAGAGGTTCCAACGTAGAAGCGCTCAATCAAATTGGTTCCGGACTGGGATTGTATATTGCCTATCAAATTATTCGCAAGCATGAAGGAGATATTACTTTTGTCAGCGCTCCTAAACAGGGCACCACTTTTACTGTTTCTTTGCCCTTGGAATAAAATTTTTAAACCAACTTAAATCTATTTTTACCCTCAAGCTTAGCCTCTCTTAAGGCAGTATCAGCTTGCTGAAAAACCGTATCAGGTTCAAGGCGCTTTTCTGAATTAAGGCTTGACTGCTCTACGATAGTTGCTCCAAAAGTCATGGTAATTGTTGCTTGGGCAATTTTTTCCTTTAGCTCTGTAAGACCTAAAGATAACAAAACTTTTTGCGCT
>MHKJ01000044.1:8550-8684 GCA_001818355.1 Candidatus Kerfeldbacteria bacterium RIFOXYC2_FULL_38_9
TTGACGGCATCTTTCTAAAAATACCATGGAATTTTCAGCAAACCCATTGGCAGATGGCGACAGTTCCGCTAAAATGGCCATTTCGTCTCCGCCAAAACGATAAGGTTTGTCTGTACCGGTTCTTAAAGATTTTT
>MHKJ01000045.1:0-1358 GCA_001818355.1 Candidatus Kerfeldbacteria bacterium RIFOXYC2_FULL_38_9
TCAATATTTGACATAGTAATTTTATTTAACCATCATCCGCACATCAACAATATACCCACCCCGACGATAAACCATCAAGGGATTCATATCAAACTCCTGAAGTTGCGGATAATCCAAAGCGATGCGGGAAGAAAGCAGGAGGATTTTGATAATCAGCCGCGTATCCAGTTCACGCAATAAAGATTTGGCTTTGATGCTGTTGACCATTTTTTCCGCTTGTTCTTTACGCAAAGGAGCAATACCAAAAGTAACATCATGGAAAATCTCCACCAAAGAACCGCCCAAACCAAACATCATCATTCCGCCAAAAGACGAATCTCTTTTCATGCCGATAATTACTTCTTGATAAAGACTGGTGCGATCCAATTGCGGCTGTACCAACACCCCCTCCATTTCCGCCTGAGGATAGCGTTTTTTGACTATGCGCAAAATTTCTCTTCTGGCTGTTTTGGCTTCTTTGATATTGGTAATGTTTAAACGAATAGCGGAACTGGCGGCTTTGTGAATAACATCGCGCGAAGCGATTTTCATGACAACCGGAAATTTTTTAATTTGCTCGCAAGCTCTTTCATTGGTGATCAATAGTGATTTTAAAACCGGCAATTTATATTTAGCTAAAATATTTTCCGCTTCTTGCGTGCGAATTTGCACATGCGTGGTTTTCGGCAGTCGGCGTGATTTTGATTTTGTTGCTCCCGAAACAAATAACGGATAATGCACTTGATTGATATTTTGTTTTACCAATTGATCCATGGCTTTTACGGCCCGTTCCGGTGTGTCATAATTGGGAACTCCATAAACTTTTAAAATCATTCGTCCGGAATTCACATCCAAGCCTCCCATAAAACTGGCTAAAATCGGTTTTTTAAACTGTTTGGCGGCGCGACTGACAATTAAAGCGGTTTCATCTTCATCGGTCATAATCTGCGGGGTTAAAATTACGATCGCGCCATCAACTTCTTTAGAGGATAAAACCGTTTGCAAAGCATGTTCATAACGAGCGGGCGAAGCGTCGCCAATAACATCAATGGGGTTTTTCGTACTGGCCGCAACCGGTAGTTTTTTTTGTAATTTTTTTTGCAAAGACGAGCTTAAAGTTGGCAATGCTAAATCGGTATGCGCCAGCGCGTCTGTGGCCATAATACCAGGACCGCCGGCATTGGTGATAATGACAATTCTTTTGCCTTGCGGTTTGACAGGTTGACTAAAAGCCAAACCGTAATCAAAAAATTCCTCCACACTGTGGGCGCGAATAATGTGTGCTAAAGCAAAAGCTGTGCTAATGGCTTGATCAGAACCGGCTAAAGAACCGGTATGGGAAGAAATGGCTTGTTGGGCGTGTTGGGAACTGCCGGCTT
>MHKJ01000045.1:1399-5620 GCA_001818355.1 Candidatus Kerfeldbacteria bacterium RIFOXYC2_FULL_38_9
TCTTGCATAAATTCACGACCGCGCTCTAAACTTTCCAAGTACATCATGATCACCTTGGTATTCTTATCACGACTCAAATAACGCAAGCAATCCACTTCATCAATATCGCATTTATTACCTACGGATAAAATTTTAGAAAAACCCAAGTTGCTTTGATAAGCCCAATCCAAAAGCGCCACGCCCATGGCGCCGGATTGAGAAACAAAAGAAATATGACCGCGGTCAGGCATGCCGCTGGCAAAAGAAGCGTTAAGACGAATATCGGCGTTGATAAATCCCAAACAATTGGGACCCACTAAACGAATGTGATATTTTTTAGCTGTTTGTTTGATGGTTGCTTCCAATTGCGCGCCGGAAATACCGATTTCTTTAAAACCGGCGCTGATAATTACCGCAAAGGGAATATTTTTTTTACCACATTCTGTTAAAACCTCATTAACTTTAAAACTAGGCACCATAATAATCGCCACCTCAATTTTTTCGGCAATGGCTGTGACCGAGCTATAACAAGGCAAACCGGCAATGGCAGAGGTTTGGGGGTTGACGGGAAAAACTTTTCCCCGATAACCAAACTGTATGGCATTTATCAAAACATCGTGCCCGAGTTTTCCTAAACTGCGTGAGGCACCAATAACAGCAATGGCCTTGGGATAAAATAATTTTTCTAAATCAGACATAACAAAAATATCATACCATAAAAAATGGTTACCTTCTATTTTTTGGAAAAAAATTATTTAAAATTTCTATCAATAGCTAAAAGTCGATTGTATTTGGCGATGCGTTCGGAACGAGAAAGTGATCCGGTTTTAATATAGTCGGCATTAACTGCTACCGCTAAATCGGCAATGGTAGTGTCTTCGGTTTCTCCGGAACGGTGAGAAATAATAACTTGATAATGATGAGCGCGCGCTAAATTTATGGCCGCCATAGTTTCACTTAAGGTGCCGATTTGATTGACTTTAATCAGAATGGCATTGGCTACTTTTTGCTCAATGCCTTTTTGTAAACGCTTGGTATTGGTGACAAACAAATCATCCCCTATTAAAACAATCTTTGCGCCCAGTCGTTTAGTAAGTACTGCCCAATTTTTCCAATCATCTTCAGCTAGCCCATCTTCAATTATCATAATATGATATTTTTCAGTCCATTGTTGATATATATCCATAAGTTTTTCAGCGGAAATTTTCTGTTTATCAAAAGTGTAAGAATTGTCTTCTTTGTTAAAAAATTCCGAGGCCGCCGCATCTATTCCTAAACAGACATCTTGGCCCAAAACATAACCGGTTTTTTCAATGGCGATTTGCAATAATTGCAAAGCCTCCTCGTTAGTAGACAGGCTGGGTGCAAAGCCACCCTCGTCGCCCACAGCCGTAGAGTGTCCTTTTTCGTTTAAAATCTTTTTTAAACTCTGAAACACCTCAGCACCCAGGCGAATTCTTTCCGCAAATTCCGACGCTTGAGGAATAATCATAAATTCTTGAATATTCAAACCGTTGTTACTGTGCTTACCGCCGTTTAAAACATTCATCATGGTGTAAGGCAGACGATAATCAGTAAGATCAAGAACAAAATTTTGACGAAGATAGGCGTATAATTCTAAATTTTGCGCCTTGGCTTGCGCTTGTGCAATAGCCAAAGAAACACCTAAAATAGAGTTGGCTCCTAAGTTGGTTTTATTTTCCGTACCGTCTAATTTAATCATTTGTTCATCTACTGCGGCCTGAGAAGAAATATCAAAATTTTTCAAAACATTTTGAATTTTATTATTCACGTTTTCACAGGCTTTTAACACTCCCAAACCGGCATATCTTTTTTTATCACCATCACGCAATTCTAAAGCCTCATGCGTGCCGGTAGATGCGCCCGAAGGCACCATAGCCTCGGCCCACACGTTATTTTCCAAAACCGCTTTAACCGCGACGGTGGGATTACCGCGAGAATCAAGAATTTCGCGCGCTTGCAAAGATTTTAATTTCATAGATTATTTAATTTACTTTAGCCTGGTTTACTTTGATCTCACCTGTTAATTGTCGATAAATATGGACATATGCCAAAGCCGCTAAAGGCACGGTTACTAAAGCGCCTATTCCAAAAACAAAAAAGCCAAAAAAAGCAATCAAAAAAAGTAAAATATTAGAAGCAAACAATTTCCACCAATTCCCTTTGGATAATACCGCCGCTTTATCTAAAGAAGCTTTGACGTCTAAATTTTTATCTACCAAAGCCGTAAGCGCAAATTGATATTTCACCATAAAATAAATTCCCGGAAAAATAAAAAAGAAAAAACCGACATAAATAATCACTCCCAACAATAAACCAGCACCGAGATATTGCAAAAAATAATTCCAATGAATGAATAAATCTTTAATTTTGCGTTCTTTTTCCGCCACCATATTCAAATAAATTTTTTGCATACCAATACTGACGACTTGAGAAAAAGCCAAAATCGCTAAATACAAGGGCACCATTAACCACATTAAGAAAAAAATAAAACCGGACATTTCAGTATCTACTGTTCCCAATCCCGCGCCTGATTGGTTAATAGAGGTTAAAAAAGCCACTCCACCAAAAATAGCCACAAACAATAACCAGATGCCAAAACAAATACCCATAATCACCAGCATCATCAATAAAATAAAGCCAAAATTTTTCCACGTTAATTTCCAGCCGGCAGACAAGGCCGCTCCCAATTTGAATGTTGGTTGATTTTCCATAATTTTTATCAATTAAAAAATAATTATTCTAAAGCGCTAAGCCCTGGCAATTCTTTCTGCGCCAAATAAGCGAGGCTGGCTCCGCCGCCAGTAGAAACATGAGAAAAACGGCCTTTAAGATCAAACTTATCCACTACCACCTCGGTATCTCCCCCGCCCAAAACAGTATAACCGGCGGTTTCCGCAATACTTTCGGCAACACTTTTAGATCCCTGCGCATAAACAGGCATTTCAAAAAGACCTATGGGTCCATTCCAAAAAATAGTTTGGGCGCGGGTTAAAACTTCTTGATAAAGCTTAATTGTTTTTGGTCCTATGTCCAAAAACATTAAATCTGGCGCAACCCGATCTTTCCCCAATTCGATAATTTTAGTCGCAGTGCCTTCTTTGGTGTCAGTGGCCGCCACAAAATCCAAAGGCAATTGAATTTTATGCAAAGGCTCTTGGTTGGGCAAAATTACATCCAGCTCTACCCGTTCGGTTTGAAAACGTTTAAAAATTCCAGCCGCCACTTCTAAATAATTAGTTTTTTCTTGTTTTTTAGAAACCGAATCACTTTCTACAATCGAAGCGCCAACTTCCTGCCCCAAACCTTTTAAAAAAGTGTTAGCCACACCGCCGCCCACTAAAATAATATCAGCCATGGGTGCTAAATTATTAATAATTTCCACCTTGTCTGATATTTTTACACCGCCAATTACCACTACCAACGGCTTAGCGGGATTTTTAATAATTTTATCTAAAGCCTCCATTTCTTTTTCCATTAAAAAACCGATACCCTTATCAAAAATAAGAGAAGGCAAAGCATTTACTGAAGCGTGTTGACGATGGATAACCCCAAAAGCATCGTTGATATAAACGTCAATGTTTTGGGCCAATTGCTCAGCAAAATGCAAATCATTTTCTTTTTCCGCTTTATAAAAACGCAAATTATCTAAAAGCATTATTTCACCGTTTTTGAGGCCGGCTTTGGTTTTTTCCACCACTTCTCCAATACAATCCGGAACATAATAAATTTTCTGACCCAACAATTCTTGCAAACGTTTCGCTGGTCCGCCTAGGCGTAATTCTGGTTTTACTTGATTTTTAGGCCGTCCCAAATGAGAGGCTAAAACGATTTTACCGCCTTTTTGCAGAATATATTCAATAGTAGGCAAAGCCGCTTTAATACGCGTGTCCTCGGTAATATTACCGTTTTTATCCAAGGGTACATTAAAATCCACCCTTAAAAAAACGGTTCTACCATGTAATGGAATTTCACGAATAGACTTCATACTTTATTATTATAACATTTTTTAAATTTTTACTCAATGATTTTAACACTCTGGCAAAATCAGAGCCGTCTGGGGACAAGTCAATATTTTAGTTCTTGAAGTTTTCTAAGTGTGTGCTATCTTTATATTTAAGACGTCCCAAAGTTTATCTTTTGAGGGCGTTTTATTTTAATTTTAATGATATTTATCAGGATATGAAAAATCATCGTCATCATTATTATCGTGAACAGTTG
>MHKJ01000046.1 GCA_001818355.1 Candidatus Kerfeldbacteria bacterium RIFOXYC2_FULL_38_9
CAAAAAACCAAAAATATACAACGGTCGTACATAAACGCTTAAAAAACCCAAACCCACCAACAACCCAGCACAGCAAAAAAAACTGCTAATCTTCTTTAATTCAATAAATTTTAATAAATTTATTTTTTCTTTCATTTTTTTAATTTGAACATTTGGCGCAAATCTTCTTGGTTAATGCCTTGCAAAATCCACAAAATAAAAAAATAGACGACGGCGCCAAAGGGAACAAAAACAACCAAAGACAGAAGAGAAAAATCTAACCGTGTACTGGCTGTATCTACTTGTTCAAGCAGGTGTGTTGCCGGATAAATATCTTGTAAGAGAGCAACACCAATCATTAAAAAAAAGAACATCACGGCAGAGGCAGTAATGGATTTAATAAATACTTTTCCGCTTAAATGAATTTTAGTGGTTCTTAAAATAATCACCAAGGCAATAATGGCCACCGCTATTTCCGAATAAACCGTTACCCAGGCCGCGCCAAAAATTGAATAGCTGGGTATAAAAATAAAATAACCCAACAAAGAACTGATGGCCACAAAGGCATAGCCCCACATCATGCTCTTTTGCTTATTTAAAGAAACCACCACATAGCTTAAAAGCGTGCCCAAATAAATGGCACCGACTGCAATAATTAAAATTCTTAAAACATTATTGGAATTTTGAAATTCTGATCCGGCCAAAATTCGAATAATCATCGGCGCTAGAGCAAGGGTACCGCCCACCAAAGGCATGGCCACCACAGTTAAAGCGTCCAGGGCTTTTTGTAAAACATTCTTAAATTTTTCCAAATCTTTTTTTTGCCAAGCGGCATTTAAAAGTGGCAATACCAAACCCACAAACATAGCTGGAAAAGTTACTAAAACTTCTAAAATTTTATAAGGTGCTCCGTACCATCCCACAACATTATTGGGCTCGTAAAAAGAAAGAATGATGGTGTCTCCTTTAAAATAAATAAGTGCAAAGCCAATAGAAACGGCAATGGGCCAAGCTTCTTTTAAAATTTGTTTCCATAATGGCCAATTAAAAACTAATTTCAATTTTACGTAAGAACGGGTGGCCAAAAATTGAATCAAAAAATTAGTGACACTGGAAATAACATGGGCGAACAAAACCCACCATAAACCAAAATCAAAATAAACAAACAAAATTACAAAAACCAATAATGCTATTTTACCGATAAATTCACCAAGGGCAATCCAACTGGTTTTCATGGCTCGCTGAAAAATGGCGGAGAGCAGTTGATTTAAAGAAATGCAAAAATAAAACAACGTGGCAATAGCAATACCGGCAACAATAGTGAGGTCATAAGCGTTATTATAAAGACTAATAATCCAAGCGCTCAGCGGAGCCAGGCTTAAAAAAATAACTCCGGAAACTATTCTTAAAGTAAAAATATTATGCACAATAGGATCGTCTAATTTATCAAGATCCAGATGGGCAAGTTTTTTAATTAGAATAATATAAAAACCAAAATCCATCATAATGGCGAATAACTGTAAAAACGCTAAAACTTTAGTATATTGACCAACTCCAGTATCCCCTAAATAACGAAAAATCACTCCAGCCGTAATTAAAGCCAACACAGTTCCTGCGATTTTTCCCGCCACTTGAATGGCGGTATTTTTAGCAATATTATTAGTCAAAGACATAGATTTTCAATATTCAACATAACACATTTAAAGCATTGACGCAATGCAATAATTTTGGTATAATTTAAGAATGAAAATATTTTTTTATCGTGTTGCAATCTTCACGCTAACAATTGTTCTGTTTTGGTTAGGACAAACTCAAACAGGATATGCTAAAAATAAAATTCTGGCTCATCGGCCAAAAAATCAAATCGTGAAAGTTAAATTAAGCATTGCTGAAAATCCTAGCATCTTTTCCGCCGATGGTAAGTTTGCGGTTGAAACCGATCAAAAAACCTTAAAAACATTTGCCAAAAATGAACAGGTTAAAATCAGTTACTTAAACGGAGAATATATTTTAAATTACGGTCAAAATTTTCAAGCGGAAATTCGTTCTACCGATTCTTTAAAAGTAACGCCGCTCAAAATGCGCAACTTGGTAACAGCGGTAAATTTTCAAAACACTTCCTCTTGGGAAATAACCGATAATGAATTTTATCACAGCGTCCGGTTTATTTTTTCCAATTTAGAAAATAACGTAATTTTGGTGAATGAGGTAGGAATTGAACGTTATATGGATGGTTTGTGTGAATCTGGAAATGTTGATAAAACGGCTTATTTAAAAACCCTGCAAGTAGCCGCCCGCACTTATGCCCTATATCATTCTTTAAGCTGTACTAAGTATCCAAATGAGCCTTACTGTTTAGATTCCACCGCCGGTAGCCAAATTTATTGCGGCGCCTCTTATACTAAACGCTCTCCCCAGGTGCAAGCGGCACGGCAAGCTACCAAGCGCCAAGTGATAACCTATAATCATCAAGTGGTCATTACTCCTTATTTTTCTCATTCCGACGGTCGCACTCGTGCTTGGAGTGAGGTGTGGAATGGTGATTATCCTTATTTGCAATCTGTACCAGATCCTTGTTGTACAACAATGACTTTGTGGGGACATGGCGTGGGTATGAGCGGTGAAGGCGCGCGTTATTTTGCCGATTTGGGTTGGGGTTATAAAAAAATATTAAAATATTATTACACCGGAATTGCTATTGAAGATTTGCAAAATCTAAATACAACTCCTATAAAATAAGCATCGCATCACCAAAACTGTAGAAGCGATATTTGTTTTTAATGGCTTCTGCATACGCGTGTTTCATAAAATCTGTTCCGGCAAATGCACAAACTAACATAAAGAGTGTTGATTTTGGTAAATGAAAATTGGTTATCATGCCATGCACGCATTGAAATTCATACCCTGGTGTGATAAAAATATTCGTCCATTTTTCTCCTGATTGTAATACGCCATTTTGTGAAAAAGACTCAAGCGTGCGAACAGAAGTGGTGCCAACTGCAATAACCCTGCCGCCTTTTTCTTTAGCGTTGTTAATCAGTCTAGCGCTAGCTGGCGACACCACCGCATATTCAGAGTGCATGTGGTGTTTTAAAACATCATCAACTTTAACTGGCGCAAAAGTGCCTAAACCAACATGCAGAGTAATATAAGCAATGTTCACACCTTGATCTTTTAATTTTTGTAAAAGCTCTTTAGTAAAATGAAAACCGGCTGTAGGTGCGGCAACAGAGCCTTCGTGTTTGGCATAAACTGTTTGATATTTTTTCCTTAATTCTGACTCTGGCAGTGACATCTGATGAATATAAGGAGGAATGGGTGTTTGGCCAAGGTGTTCTAAAAACTCTGGTAATTTTTCTTCCAAACAAAACAAAGTTACTTTTCTGGTTTGCGGTGATAAACGCTCATGAATTTCTATTAACAATTCCCAAGATTGATCTTTGATAACTACTTTTTGGCCAGTTGCCACATGCTTTCCACCAACCAAAGCCTCCCATACAACACCGGTCTTGGTGGTGGTTATTTTTTTTAATAAAAACACCTCAATTTTACCGCCGGTATTTTGTTTCTTACCAACCAGCCGAGCTGGAAAAACTTTGGAATTATTAAAAACCAAAATGTCTCCGGAGCGCACATAAGAACATAAATCAAAAAAATGTTTATCAACTATGGTCTGCTGATTCTTGTTCAAAACCATTAAACGAGAAAGGTCTCTGGCGCCGGCAATCGGCTTCTGGGCGATTAAATTCGCAGGAAGATGAAAATCAAAATCCGCAGTTTTCATAATGATTACTCTTACTGGTTAACCTGATTTACTTTTTTTGCTTCTTCTTGATCAATTTGATGACGATATTCCTCGGTTTCCTTGACTTCTTGTAATTCTTGCAATTTCAGCGCTTGATCGTGAACTTGTAAAATAATTTTAGCAACCTCTGAAGGATGAGCAACTTCCTCAAAAACAAAACGTTCGGCGCGACCGGCGGTTTGAATGTGTACTTGTCCATAATCCAAAAAAGTTTGCATCTTGCCTCGTACCTCAGAAGTAACATCTTGCACTTTTAAAATATTCAATTCAGAAATAACCCGCTTAAAAAGCCCCTCTTGTTCTATGGCAATAATCCGTTGATCCGTAACCACCCAAATATCCAAATGATAATCCACAAAATTATGAAAATATCCCAAGGAAACAAATAAATAATATAAACTTGAGCCTAGCACCAACAAAATATAAAAAATACTTTGCGTATCAAAAATATCATCACCAAAATAAATAACACTAAAAATAATAAGAGGCGGAATAAGTAAAAAAACAATCAAATGAACAACAGCATAGGCCAAAATAGTCCAGTGGCGACGCAATAATAACACCACATGTTCATTTGGTCTTTGTGTTGGAAAATGTACGAATCGATGTGCGCTGAATTTTTCTTGCACAGCTCTGTTATTTTGAGAAATTAGATTTGATGGGTTCATAGTTTTAAAGAAGAACTATTGTCAAAAAAATTGCTAATCGGAGAAAAAAGCATAAGGCTATCTGTCCAAACAATATCTTTTAGCAAAAAATAAGTAACACTTAAAATTACCAAAGAAAAACCAACAAACAAAAGGGTGTTGACTTTTCCGGTAAAATCAAAAAAACCGAATTTAATAATGTGATATAAATTAAAAAAAGTCCACACTAAATAAACAGAAAAAATTACGCCATAAAGAATAAGAAAAATATAAAGAGGAATTTGCATATTAAAAATCTAATTGCTCTTGCAAAATTTGCGGCGCTTTTAAACCCAGGTGCTTATAAGCGTGCTTAGTAATAACCCGACCGCGTGGAGTGCGGGCTAAAAATCCCAATTGCATTAAAAATGGCTCGTGAATATCTTCAATGGTTTCTTGTTCTTCTGAAGTGGCGGCGGCAATAGTTTGCACCCCCACTGGTCCGCCGTTAAATTTTTCAATAATCGTTTTCAGTAATTTTCTATCAACATTATTCAAACCCAAAGCGTCCACCTCTAATAAATCTAAAGCCTCGTTTACTAACGATGGGGAAATGGCACCGTTGTTCTTAACTTGCGCATAATCTCGCACCCGTTTTAATAAACGATTAGCAATACGCGGAGTTTTGCGGGCACGCTTGGCAATCTCCATGGCTGAATCATGATCAAGATCAATCTGTAAAATCTTAGCCGAGCGTTTAATAATTTCCGTCATTTCTTCATCAGCGTAAAAATCTAATTTATAATGCGCCCCAAAACGATCACGCAGAGGCGCGGAAATCAAACTTAATCTGGTGGTGGCGCCGATAATCGTAAATTTTGGCAGTTCAATGCGTAAAGTGCGCGCGGCCGGACCTTTGCCCGCTATCACATCTAAAGAAAAATCTTCCATAGCCGGATAAAGAATCTCTTCGATGGTTTTGTGTAAACGATGAATTTCGTCAATAAATAAAATATCACCTTCTTCCAAATTGGAAAGAATGGCCGCCAAATCCCCGGCGCGTTCAATGGCTGGACCAGAAGTAACCCGAATGTTTACCCCCATTTCTCGAGCAATAATGTAAGCCAGGGTAGTTTTACCCAATCCGGGTCCGCCGTGCAACAAAACATGTTCAATCGGTTCAGTTCTTTTTTTGGCCGCTTCAATAAAAATATGTAAATTTTCTTTAA
>MHKJ01000047.1 GCA_001818355.1 Candidatus Kerfeldbacteria bacterium RIFOXYC2_FULL_38_9
GAACATGGACACTCGGGTCAGTGTAGTGCAGAATTTGCGACAGCGCATCCTCTTCAACTTGAGAATGTTTATTGTTGGGAGTGTTATCAAAAAGAAGTATATTAAATTTGTTTTTATGCCGCGATGTCGAATTTGTGCCATATCATTTATCGTTCCATTACAGGCAAGATCAGTGCTTAAGTATTTTGATGCGCCAGAACCAACATTGTGTTTTGATCATTTCTTACAGCAACATTTTGCATATCGTAATGAAAGGCATTTGTATCGACGCACGTGTGAATTGTGTGGCGCCACTATTCTTGCCATGTATGCACCAGAATCTTATGTGCACGTGTATTGTCGAGCTTGTTGGCACTCCGATCAATGGGATGTCTTGCAATATGGAAAACCGTATAATTCATCACGACCATTTTTTGAACAATGGTTTGAATTAGTACAGCAAGTACCACATTTTAATTTGTTTCAAATAGGCGAAAACATCAATTGTAAATATGCAAATTATATTCGAGACGGTAAAGACGCCTATTTAAGTTTTTCTAGTCTCAACACAGAAGGCTCTGTGTATAATAGCAATATTGATTTTTCACGCGACTGTGCTGATTCTTTTCAAGTGAATAAATCTGAATTGCTCTATGATTGTGTTTTTACAACGCAATCATATCATTGCGCATTTCTTACACGCGCAGAAAATTGTACCGATTGTTATTTTGGGCGCGATCTTTTAGATTGCCAGAATTGTTTTGGGTGTGTCAATTTGCGACACAAAAAGTTTTATTGGTATAATGAGCCGCTTGCGCAAGAAGAATATCAGCAACGTGTAAAAGAGGTTTTACAAAATAGGGCAATGATTGAAAAACATCAAAAAAAATTCGAACAATTTGTGCCGCAATTTCCAGTGGAAGCAACGAACATTCGGAACAGTAGTGAATGTAGCGGAAATGAAATTACACATTCTCAAAAAATTACCAATGGGTATAACTTAGTGGAAGTGGAAAACGGTGTAGATTTGTATCGTATTGTGTATTCACATGACATGTATCGAGTACTCTATTCTGCTTATCCTGAATGTATGTACCAAAGTTCTGTTGGGTCGAAGATGCATTATTCCTGTGGTTTATATATGTGCCCCGAAGTTGGTTTTTCTGCATATTCGTATATCTGTGAAAACGCTGACGAATTATTTGGTTGTGTTGGCGTGCGTCAGAAGAAATTTTGTATTCTTAATACACAATATTCCGAAGAAGAATATCGTATACTGCGAAAACAAATTACAGCAGATATGAAAAAACGAGGTGAATGGGGTGAATTTTTTCCCACCCAGTATTCTCCGCATGCGTATAACGACACATTGAGTCAAGATTTTTTCCCACTGACAGAAAATGAAGTATTGCAGAAAGGATGGCGATGGCAACATAATCAAGGCGGAACTCATGGAAAAGAAACCATACAGCCAGAGGATATTCCAGAAACGATTGAAAAAATATCCGCAGACATTGTCAAGCAGATTCTTCGCTGTAAGAAGTGTGATAAAAATTATCGCATTCAAAAAAAGGAATTAGAAATTTTGCAATCGCACCATCTTCCCATTCCGCTTGAATGTCAGGATTGCCGGTTTGCTTTGCGACTCAAACGAAGCTATCAACCAAAATTATATAAACGTCAATGTATGTGTGATTGTCGCCACCACGACCACACCCACCGTGATTCTTTGTGTTCGAAACACATCACATCCATTTATGCTCCCCATCGCCCAGAAATTGTTTATTGTAAAGAATGTTATCAAAAGGAAGTGTATTAAATTGTGTTTGCAACTGTAAGTTTTTGGGATATACTAAATTTATATGACACAACAAAAAATACGAACCTGCCAGCAGTGCAAAAAAGAGTTTACAATAGAGAATGAAGATTTTGCGTTTTATGAAAAAATAGATGTTCTCGAACCGACATTCTGCTTTTATTGCCGACTGCAACGAAAATTAGCATGGCGCAATGAGAGGGTTTTGTATTCACGTCAGTGTGATCTGTGTCACAAAAGTATTTTGGCATTATATCCAAAACAATCTCCCTATATAGTGTACTGTCATCAGTGTTACTGGTCAGATACATGGAGCGGAAAAGCGTATGCAAAAGAAATTGATTGGTCAAAACCATTTTTTGATCAATTTGCTGAATTGTTACGTACAGTGCCTCATCCAGCTATATATGTTGATAAAGATGATAATAGTGAATATACCAACTTTTGCTATGGAATTAAAAATTGTTATCTCACGTTTGGTTCTGATTTAAGTGAAGATTGTTATTATTCATCTCACATACTCGAATGTAAAAATTGTGTGGATTGTATCAATTCAGATCATTTGGAACTTTGTTGTGGAGTAGTTGATTGTCATCAGTGTTTTAATACACATTACTCTCAGGAATGTAGTAATATGCAAGATTCATATTTTTGTTTTGATTGTAAATCATGTTCTTATTGTTTTGGGTGCGTTGGTTTGCGGAATAAAAAATATTTTATTTTTAATCATCCCTATTCTGCGGATGAATATGCTATAAAAGTAAAAGAGTTACTGCAAAAGTATTCCAAACAAGAGCTTGAAGAAAAAGCTCGGCAAATAAAATATACTCAACCAATAAAAGGAACGTGTATTACTCAGAGTGAAAATTCAACCGGTGATCATTTACAGAATTGCTCCAATGCATACTACTGTTTTGATTCTTCAGAATTACAAAATTGTCGATATATGACAAAAATTATTCCAAAAGCCTTTGATTGTATGGATGTTTACGGTGGTGGTATTGATTTAGAGCAGTGTTATGAATTTCTTACCGGGATAGGACATAATTTACGTTTTAGTATGCTTTGTTGGAAATCAGTTTTTGATATTAATTATTCTATTTTAACAAATAATGCGCATGATTGTTTTGGGTGTTTTTCTTTTTATGGCGGGCAGTATGCCATTCTCAATAAAGAGTATTCAGAAGAAGAATATAAAAAGTTATATACTCAATTAATTGAGTATATGAAGAAGACTGGAGAATGGGGAGAATTTTTTCCGGCGAACATTTCTCCATTTGCATATAATGAAACACGTGCTCAAATTGATTTTCCATTAACAAAAGAGGGAGTTGAGGCTCGTCAATGGAAATGGAGAGAGGATATACAAAAAACAACAGGTAAGGAAACAGCGAATATTACACGTTTGCCACATTTAGCACAGCAGGTGGCAGAGGATATTGAGAATGCAATATTTACCTGTCAAACTTGCAAACGCAATTTTAAAATACTTTCTCAAGAATTTTCTTTTTATCAAAAACAAAATGTTTTTTTGCCAAAAGAATGTTACGAATGTCGGTTTCAGTATTTATCTCAAAAAAGAAATCCTTATCAACTTTGGGAAAGACAATGTCAGTGTAAAAATGGTAATCACGGACATACTAAGCAGTGTCAACAAAAGTTAGAAACTACCTATGCGCCAGAACGTCCAGAAATAGTGTATTGTGAAGAATGTTATCGAAAAGAGGTTGTATAAATATAAAAAAGAATGGCAAGTTGCTTTTTTTCTTTTTTTTTTCTTAAATAAAGCTAAATTCACCATCAGATAGATAAGTAAGATTTTATTTAATAATAGAAACAGTATGCCTGAAATTAAAAAAATATGCACAATTACTGGAAAGGAATTTTCAATTTCTGAACAAGAACAAGAGTTGCGTAAAAAATTTGGTGTTGAATTGCCAGACATTCACCCGTATGAACGTTTGCGCTATTTGTTTTCATTTGAGAATTATTATTCATTATACGCACGTAAGTGTGATTTGTGTCAAAAAGATTTTGTTTCAGTGCATGATACTGATGTTGATTTTCCTGTATATTGTATGAATTGTTGGTATAGTGATAAATGGACGCCGCCCCAGCTGGATTTAGATTTAGACAGGTCTTTTTTTGAGCAAATGGAAATTTTATCAAAAACAGCACCTCGTTTAGGTCAATTAGCTGCAGATCCCATGGAAAATTCAGATTATTCTAATGCGTGTGGTAGTTTAAAAAATTGCTACATGATTTTTAATGCTAATTATTGTGAAAATTGTTATTATTCCGTAAGCATAAATAACGACAAGGATTCCATAGATTTAAATCTTTCAGATAAAAATGAGCTTTCTTACGAATGTTTATTATGTAATGGTTGCTATCAAGTATTTTGGAGTGAATTTTTAGAAAATTGTCGAGATTGTTATTTTTTATACGATTGTGTTGATTGCCATAATTGTGCGCTCTCAACCGGCTTGCGTCACAAGGCTAATATTTTTTTAAATGAACAATTAACTAAAGAAGAGTACGATAGTAAGATTAAAGATTTAAAAAGTGGTAATTACCAAACAGTGAAAAAATATAAGAAACAGTTTGAAGTATTAAAAAAAGATTACAAGAAAAAATTTATTTTAGGAGTAAAGAACGAAGACGTTCTTGGTAATATGATTTATAACTCTAAAAAAATAGAAAATAGTTTTTTAGTACATGATAGTGAAAGTTGTGTAAACTCTAGTAATGTTCGTAATGCAAAAGATTGTTTAGATATTGCTTCTTTTGGTGTAATTAGTAACGAGTCTTGTTATTCTTGTTGTGCAATTGGTCTGCAAGTGATGAATTTGAAATTTTGTACCTGTTGTTTTAGCGGGGCTCATGATTTGGAGTACTGTATACAAAATATATCTTCCCACGACTGTTTCGGTTGTATTGGTGGTACCAAAAATGAATATAAGATTTTGAATAAGCAATATAGTGAAGAAGATTATAAAGCAACAATTATAAAAGTAAAAGAAAAAATGCAGGAAAGGGGCGAATACAATCAGCCTCAACCTCAAAGTTTAAATCCTTTTGCTTACAACGAAAGCATTGCCAACATGATAATGCCCTTAACTCGTGAAGAAGCTGAAAAATTAGGTTATAAATGGAAAGAGAAAAAAATTCCAGAAGTACCACAAGATAAAATCTATCAACCAAAAGACAGCATCAGCGATGAAAATTGGGAAGATATCAAAGGTAAGTTTGTTATTTGTGAAAAATCAAAACGTCCATTTAAAATAATCGAGCAAGAATTTAACTTTTATAAAAAGTACAACATCCCACTGCCGCGTATTCACCCAGAAGTGCGCATGTTAGACCGCTATCCAAGTGACCTACTTTTTAATTTACATGATGCAAAATGCAGTAATTGCCAAGAAAATTTACAAACAAGCATGCCTGAAAGTGACGAGGTGCTTTGCGAAAAGTGTTATCAAGAGGCGGTGTATTAAATCACATTATATTGATTTTTAATGCAATGAGTGGATTTAACTTGATTTTATTGCTTGATTTTTGTAAGGCTATTTTGTTATGATTATATTATCTTAAGATAAATAGTAATTTTTTAATTATGAACTTAAATAAACTCACCCACAAAGCGCAAGAGGCGCTTCAAAATTCCCACAGTATCGCCCTTTCTGCCAGTCATCCGCAAATTTTACCACTTCATCTGCTCCAGGCTTTATTGGAGCAAAACGACACTATTACTTTACCTATTTTCAATCGATTGGAAGTTAAC
>MHKJ01000048.1:0-3316 GCA_001818355.1 Candidatus Kerfeldbacteria bacterium RIFOXYC2_FULL_38_9
CGGGCTGCTTCTTTATTTCTTGTTTCTTTTGTTGAAATCCCTCAACCATAATAATTATTAATAATAGATGCCGTAAAATTTTTCGCCTAACGTCCGCGCGTGATGCGCAGTTGCCGAGCCCTGTTGTGGTATGATTGTGCGGAGCACTCACCACAACATGTGCGAGGCAATTGGACGTTAATATTTGAATAACCTCATCTTAAAACAATCGTTCAAAAGAAGCAAAACCTATAAACAGGACATCGCATACGCGCTGTTAGATGATGTAATTTTCAGCCTACGCCTATTCAACGGTTCTCCATTGCTTAAAATAGTTGCACAAACCGTCTTCATTCAATTTAAGGACAAAAATGCCGTCAATCTTTTGGTGGGTCAATTGTGGCAGCCGGGTTCTCTCAACCCGCCAGTTGGCAACACATAAGTTTCCAGAGATGGCGAGTATATCATAATTAAAGACCACATCTTTTTGGTTGGTAGGAATAACTTTCCATAAATCAAACACCTCATCCCAATTTTGACAAGGAACTCTAAGGGTAGACTCATAATACTCGACATCATTCGAAAAAAGAGTGCTGGCATTTTTGGGATCAAGACCCACCCATGCTTTTTCTAGTTTATTTAGCCAATCTTTGAACTGTTGAATATCCATATATATTTAGTGCTGAAAATTATTTCATCTAACGCCCGCGGGTAAACGCAGCTGCGAACTGACGCTGTGGTACAATTTTACTACCACGGCGGCAAGTGAGCAATTGCGGTTACCCGCTGTTGTGGGAAGTATTTTCTTAATTTATTTTACGATGCTGCTTGCGCTATACACTCGTCAATGAATGTGATAATCGCTAAATATGCTTGTTTTATTTTGAAGAAATCTTCTTGTTCTACAGCTAAATTAAGTTGCCTGATTTTCTCATTAAATTGCTGAATTTCTTCTGGAATGTATTTTTTTGCTTTTTCTAAAATTGATGGATTATAATTTTTTTTTGAATACTCCTCTTGAAAAGTTTTAAATGGTAGGTATTCATTCCTACACTTGTGCACAAAAAATGCCTTCTTTTTAGATTCAGCGTCATCTGCCGGTACTGCAATATCCTTCTGAAAACCCAAAATATTTTTACAATCATTCATATACCTAAGAGCTGCTCTTCGCTCCATGTCATCAGCATTAACTTCCGGTGTTTTTATTAGCAACTCTTCCCTACGATTCATATGTTTTATTATTATTCTAATTAAATTAAGAAAATATTTCGCACAACGTTCGCGTGTATGAGAAGTTGCGAAGCAATTTGGGCGGAGGCTTTTATAAAAAGCCGTAGCCTCATACACGCTGTTGTGCGATGTAATGAAAAGTTTTTATTTTGCGATAGCAAAATCATTTGGGGCAATTTTTAATTTTTTTATCCTATTTTAAATATAAATTTTCTTCCATAAAACATATCCTTGGCTGTTTTTTTTCAAAGTCCCAAGTATGAAAAGACCCACCTAAACATTTATCCCAATGGTCACATTTTTTACATTTTTCACAAGTAGTTCTATTTTTATCTCTGTAAATTTCAAATTTATTATTCCAAACTTCAGAAAAAGAATCCCTTTTGATATTTCCTTGAATTAGATATTTTTTTCTTGGGACATTAGGACAAACAAAGATATCACCATTATACAAAATACTTCCAATGTTAATTCCTGTTGCACAATAGAAAAAACGGTCTCTTACCTCTTCTTCAAATTCATCGTTCAGGTAATGAGAGCATCCTAAATTTATTCTTAGTTTTGAATCTTCTTGTCTTTTTTTCTTTGCAAAAGACAGGAATTTGATAAATTGGTCCTTTTTTAGAAAAATATTAGGATTACAATCTGCTCTTCCTGACGGGTCCACATTTGATAATTTCCAATGTCTTATTCCCAAGTTGCAAAATTCTTCATACATCTCTTCTAACCTGTTAACATTTTTAGAATGAACAGTTGTTACAACTCTCACTAAACTAAGGAAGTCTGCTTTTACAAAAAGTTTTACTGCATTAATTGCTTTTTCATATGCCCCCTTCGTATTGCGGAACTCATCATGAACACTTCCAATTCCATCTATACTGATATCAATTGTTTTCATTTTGGCCTTTTTGGCTTTTGAGATAGTTTCTTCTGAAACAAGAGAGCCATTTGAAACCATCCCCCAATTAAAACCAAGGTCACTTGCATATTTCATAACATCAAACAAGTCTTTTCTTAGAAGTGGTTCTCCTCCTGTGACTCCAATCATAATTTCGTTGGCTTGAAAATTTTGTGCAATATCAAAAAAGGCTTTTTTAATTTCGTCAGTATTTACTATATTTGAGCAACTTTTACCACCAGATCGACTTTCGCAATGTTTACAAAAAAAATTACAATTTAATGTGCATTCCCAAAGCAACCATTTGAGTTTATGCTCTTTTCGTAAATATTCACGTTGAACAAGCCACAGTTGTTGCCTTCCTAGTTTAAGAACTCTTTTTAGCATTTTTTATTTTTTGTTTTGTTAAAATAATGATGCCTATACCCAAAGAAAGTAAAAATAAAGAAGTTATGAATACAGGAGATAGAATTACACAAAAAATACGATCAAACAATGTTTGTTCTATCGCCCTATAAGGCATTGCCATTCTAGTCATTGAATAATTTTCAATATCTTTGCTACAAGTTAGGTTTGGGTTAATGTTTTTTCCTAAAAAAATTCCTAAAAATAGTCCTGCCAAGTGAAATGATATTATTTTGATTTTTTGCATCATAGTTTTAAGAGTTAAAAAATTAAAAATTGTCCCAAATTAATTTCTGTAAGGAATTATAAAACTTTTCATTATTTCGCACAACGTTCCTGGCTATGCGATGTTTGCGAAGCAAATATGGGTGAAGCGTAGCGGAACCGCATAGCCAGTGTTAAGTGATGTAAACAATTTTTTTTGTTAAATTTTTTGGACAATTTTATTCGACCGCTTTGCCACCTTTCTGGAAAGTGACGACAATATAGGAAATAGTCGCTTCTGGAATGTCGGGCCGTGAACTGTAATTGTACTCTTGCTGTTGGTCAGAAAGCTCGGTGAAACCTAATCGTTGAAGCCGCACGCCCCAAGTACTCATTAATTCAGGGAGACCATTTGTGGGTACACCTAAACGCAGAAGACCTCCAGGAGCTAATACCCGTCTAAATTCAGAAACAACTTTGCCCTCACGTGCATGTGTGCCCAAAGCTACCAGTTCATCAATTGATTCATCTGCAATACCACTCATATCAGCTCTGTCTCCCTGAATTAAATGAGCACGGTCGCCATATTGCTCATTTGCT
>MHKJ01000048.1:3333-8652 GCA_001818355.1 Candidatus Kerfeldbacteria bacterium RIFOXYC2_FULL_38_9
ATGGTGCATGGGTGTTATTCCAGGCCCGACTTCCAGAATTCTATGTCTTTTCATAATAGTGATTTAAAGAATAAAATTGTCCAAAATTCCTTTTTAAAAATTGTTTATTTCACTTAACGTCCGCGCGTGATGCGCAGTTGCCGAGCCGAATTATGATACAATTGCGCAAGCAAATCATAATTCGAGCGAGGCAATTGGGTATTTGAATCTGAATAAGCTCATCTTAAAACAAACGCTTAAAAGAAGCAAAAACTATAAATATTGAGAAACGCATACGCGCTGTTAGGCGATGTAATTTTCAAGGATATCCCTTGTTGTATTTATGGAAAAACAAATTTTAAGGTCAAACATTTAAAAAACGGCAATGTTGATATTAATAAAGCAAGAATGGTAATTGAAATAATAAAATATAGCAAAGTTTCTTTTAATGTTTGATCTGTCTTTTCTTCCGGCGCCTCCAATATTTTAGGTACTGCAGACAAAAAAAGTGGTAATGCGAATACTTGTATGACATAAAACGTGCACCAAACAGAGGGGCTGGCAGTGCAAACATTTAGCGAAAATCTAGAATAGCCCCATAATGTATAAGCGGCGCTTAAAATAAACGAAATATCCATAGTGGCAAGTATATAGGTTATTATTGCCTTTTTTGAAATATCGTCTTTAAGCAACCTGCGTCCTTTTAACGCACACACATGAAAATATATAAACAACAGCATCCAAGCCGAAGCCCATATGAAAGCTGAATTATGATTAAGAAAAAAACCAAATTGTTCAAATGACATTGTCACAGAAAACGCATGGATTGCTACAGCGCCGATAACCCACAACGCAATTTTACTTCTCAGGTTTCTATTTAGAATCACTTCAAGCGATCGTAAGAAAAAATACATTGATGATATTGAAAATATCAAGCCAGTTTTGTAAACAATTTGGTTTTTTGTTACAATCGATAGAAACTCAAATATTTGGTGCCCGCCGATTAGGGCGAAGGCTATTATTACATTTTTCAAAAAAGGCAATAACCACTTTTTTTGTATCGCCTGATACTTGATTGAAAACCAAATATAATAAAATATGCTGAATGATAAAATGGTGGCGCCGGTGGTTAATTGTACTTCTTTGCTATAGCACATATTGAATCAAAATTTGTTTTTCCGTATTAAATAATAAATAAAGGTCCTTGAAAATTATTTCGCCTAACGTTCGCGCATAGGCGCTGTGATTTCACGAAGTGAATCATTGCGCTTGTGCGCTGTTGTACGATGTAAATTTTTACTCATTTACAGGTTTGATTTAATTACAGGGAAATTTGATTTCTCCATTTTGGCTCGCAAAAGAGGGGTCGGGGGTGAATTTTGCGAGCCAAACTGCTTTATGCTAATTCTGGATAGAATTGTAAAATATTATCTACCAGTTGCTTGGCGTTTGCTTTCCGTGCTTTTTCTAATACATGCTGTGGATCAATACCCATTCTTTCAGTAATGAGTGTAATTCCTTCATGTGCAAGAATGTTTTTCTGTTCTTCATCACGTACAATAATGTCGTACGATTGTTTCATATTATACAGATCTCTCGCCCATATAAACTCAAGAGACTCTCTATCGAGTTTCTCAATCAAATGAGAAAACCGATGATCAATTAATAATCCTGTATTCACACCACGTTCACTCACCTGAACGCCAAGCATGGCATATGATCGTGAATGGTCACCGCCCATGAGCATCGTTCGTATTGTCCACTGAAGAGCAGCCACTTGATCCTCTGGAGAAAATCTTGCAAATTCCTTCTTTAAGTCAGGAAGATCCCAGTCGTGTATCAGCCGATTCATGAATATAAGATACTCAAACCACTTTTTTGCTGCAGGATTATCAAGACCTGGAATATCATTCTCGGTCTTTGCACGTTGCTTTCGTTCCTTATGTGTACTAAAGTCAATCAAATGATAAGTAATCTCTTGCCCAAAATAGAGATGAGTAAGTAATGATTTTTTTAGATCAGCGGCACTCAACTTGTCTAATTCATACTGAGTTCTATGACCAGATTCAAGATTTTTAAAAACAGACGGCAATAACTCCTCACATTCTCGATTATATTTCTTTGCATCCTCAAACAGTAATTGCTTGCTTCCGTATTCATACGTTGGATCAACATCTAAAATACGATCAGGATAACTCTGATATACTTCAAACTTTCGCTCAGATGAATCCATTATCTGTTGTCGTCCATCAAAATTTTTAGTGATGATCTTATATTTAGGATCAAGTCCCGTCAGAAATATTCCCCCATTCGGACCTAAGCGAAATGGTAACTCTTCAACGACTTTTTCTTCTTCTAACTGTAGTGCACTTTTTGTAGCTGTTTCAACAAGCTGTATAGCATCTGAGTGGGCAGGCTTGAAATCACGTCTTTCCATAGTATTGAGCTAATAATTTTTCGGAGCGTAGCGGAGAAAACTCCTTTTTTCCTCCCCCCTTTCAAATAAATAAATCAAATTTCCTACTCCTATAAAGGTTAAATTCACACTACACGAAAAATTTATTTCGTACAACGTATCGGCATTATCTGAAATTGCGTAGCAATTTGGGTGAAGGCTTTTGTAAAAAGCCGTAACCAGATATGCCGTGTTAGCTGATGTATTCCTTTTCTTTTCCGACGGTAGTCGATTGTTTTAAAAAATTTTCAAATTTCTTTTTCGTTTTGGGCGAAGGGCAGAGGGGAATTAAAGGGGTGAATGCCCGAAGCCCAAAACACCTTTTGATTAAACTTGCGCAGTCTTTTCCTTCCAGAACAACACTAAACTTATTGCCCCAAAAAATAATACGAGTATTCCTGAAATAAATAAAGCCTGTTCTAAGCTGTAAATATCCACAATCCATCCTATGAGCGGTGTTATTATAGCAAAAAACATTTTTTCAATTAAACTTTTAACTGATAAAACTGTAGCTCTAATATCCGAATCAGTTAATTTATTTACATAATCAGATATAACCACCGAGGAAAATCCTTGAACAAATTGAATTAAAAGCGCAAAGACAAAACTAAATAAAAATATAAAGTTACTCATCAATAAAAAGCTCGTGCCAGTTAGCATGAATAATAAGATGAGGGAATATTTTTGTCCCATTTTTTCTTCAAGTAAGTGAGAGTATTTTGCGCTTATAGCCACAATTACGTTGAATGAGGCAAAAACCACTCCGAAATAAACTATATTTAATCCCGATAATTTGAAGTATGGTTGGTAGAGAAAATAAGCAATGTTAATAAATCCGACTATGACGGCGGAATAAATCAATAGCCATCTCAGTTTTGGATTTTTTAAGATTGCTGATTTTATTGCTTTTAATAAATCAAAAGGGTAGTTTTTTGTGAAAATTATTTTGTGTCTTTGCGGTTCTTTGAGAGAAAGTGAAAGAGGAATTAAAAAAAGCATGAATGGTATCATTGCGTAAAATGGATATCTGAAATTTATGCTACCAAGTAAGCCGCCGATGATGCTGGCAAAAGAGACGCCCAAAGAATAAATAAAAACTACATTGCCCCATGTTTTTTTGTATAGATTTTCTTTACCTAAGTCTTTCAATGTGTCATAGAGAAAAGCAGAATCTGCACCTGAAACAAAAACTCCTGCGATTGCCCAAAGAATGGCGGCAAATAATAAGTGATAGAAATTTGTGCCAACTGCGAAAGTTAACATTGCTATTGCCGAAAAAATTCCCGTAATCATCAAGGCCTTTTTTCTTCCAAAAATATCCGCAAAATAACCCGAGGGAACTTCTAAAAGCACAAACAATATTGATGAGACAGATTGGATGATCATTATTTGCGTCAATGACAATCCATTTTTCTGATAAAACAAAACAACAATTGGTGTAAAAAACATTAAACTGTATAAAACCATATACAAATACAATTTCCAAATGTTGCTTTCAAGTTTTGCTGCGTTGTTATTATTGTTCATGTATATATTTAATTTATTCTGCCGAGAATACGGCAGACACCATATTTCCCCTTATAAATAAAGAAAAAGAAATTTGAAAATTTTTAAAACAATTGGGCGATAGCCCGAAAAAGAAAAGGAATATTTCAGCTAACGTTCGCGCGTAGGCGCACGTTGTGAATGAGTGTTGTGGTACAGTTAGAATAACACCACAACACGAAATGAACAATTGCGCTTACGCGCTGTTATATGATGTACATTTTTTCCTATTAATGAGCTAAAACGGATTTGATTACTCCATTTTGGCTCGCAAAAGAGGGGGCTATGGGGTGAATTTTGCGAGCCAAACTCTTAACGGTATTTCTCACATGTCACCCACATAAATTGCCATACCATTTTCATTGTTTCTGCAATTGCACGACTTTGGATGCTGATAGCAAACTCTTCATATCGTGTATAAGAAATAAATGAAACAACATCGTCATACATAAGAACCTCCGCTGGAAAATTATATTGATTCGCATCAACTAAACGACTTTCACGAAAATTTTGATTATCTTTTTTTTGAAATGAATGTCCAGCGAAATTATCTGGAACCAACACTTGCCCAAATACATTTCGTTTTCTTCTCTCAATTTTATATTCCTCGTCCCAAAATTGCTCCAGTACATTGGTTTTTGATAACAAGCTCTCCACACCGACAAATGCATACAGTTTTTTCTCTTTCGAATCTATAGCACCGAGGTACACTTCTTTAATACCAGCTACACCTTCGTGAAAAGTGATTGAAGGTTTAAAATCACCAGCTTGAGCCAATTTCTGTAAGCCGGGCATCAATTTTTCTAGCTTATGGATTTTATCTTCCAAGAGGCGCTGTAATGTTTCTGGTTTTCTCGCAACAAATCGTACTTTTTTACCGCGAACGCTTTTATATACTAAACCCATTTCAATTAGGGTTTCAAGAATGTCGTATAACATTGAACGGTTAATACCAGATTTTTTTGCTATTTCAAGGACACTAGAAGACGTAAACTCAAGCATTGCTAAATATGTTGCACTTTGGTTATCATCTAATCCGAAAGGAGAGAGATCAATATTTTTCATAAAGTTGTTGTTAAATAACAACAAAATAGTATCAATAATTACTCAATTTGTCAATATTTTAGATATTTTTATGATTATTTTAGAAAATTTTGTATTTATATAGTGACAAATTGTTAAAAAATAAATATAGTAGTTTGTTGACTGGGCAATCTAGCCCACAACAAACAGGGGTAGAAAATGGAAACCATGGTGAGCTTCAACGACGACATGCAGTATTGGCCGATTCCAGAATCAGCAAAGCCCGAGGTGCACGAAAAGCTCAAGCGGCTCGACGC
>MHKJ01000048.1:8749-11396 GCA_001818355.1 Candidatus Kerfeldbacteria bacterium RIFOXYC2_FULL_38_9
GCCTGTATAGGCTGTGGTGCTTGGGAAAGGAGGAAGAATTCCTTCAAACGTTCGGACCGTGCTTGACCGCGCGGCCGTTAGCTTGTAAATCGGCAGTGATGCTCACGCTCACTGCTGATGGTAACCAACTCCGAGTGTGGCACCATGGCTACCCCGGGACGTTTTTCTCGAATCACACGGATTCGGGAAGCTGCGGGATCTTAATGACAGTCGGTGGAGACAGAGAGGGAGTGCAACACTGCCTCAAACATTTCCTCGCCGTGACTCCACTGGCCAAATTCCGTAGCCCTGAACACGGAAGCAACGGGCCCACGATCTACGTGGGCGGCACCATTCGGTAGCCGCAAATGCCCAGCGGGAAATTCGATTTTGGAGGAATCGAAGAGTACCGCTGGCCTATTTTATTAAAAATTTTTCGGAGCAAAGCGGAGAAAACACCACCTTCCCCCTCCTCCTAAAAAGAATCAAATTCGTTTTTCCTTAATCAAAGAAAAAATGTATTTCATATAACGTTCGCGCGTAATGCGCAGTTGCCGAGCCAAACTGTGATAGGGTTGCGATAGCAATCACAGTTTGTGCGAGGCAATTGGTTATAATATTTGCACAACCTTATCTTAAAACAATCGTTTAAAAGAAGCAAAACCTTCAAAATTAGAAAATCGCATACGCGCTGTTATACGCTGTAATTTTTTTATCTCGTTGTTTTATTCGCCGTTCGTTCAATTCAGTACTAGAAAATCTAAATTTTTGTTTTTGAAAAATGGAAGAGGGGCGGGGGTGAATTCCATTTTTCAAAAACTCCTTATTCTGTTTCTTTCTTAAAATGATCCAAATATTCAACGATCTCATCTAAATATTCTTTTTTATCAATGAATTCATTTTCTTTTTGTAAAAGGACTTCTGCGTTTTGAATAATGCTTTCAAGTGACCATTGTTGTCCATAATAATGGCAAAGTTCATTGTATATTACATCTCGCTCAGCTTTCTTTTGGTAATTATCAAGAGAAAAATTAGGATTATCCAAAAGAAAATTAATATCTCTCTCCGCCGGTGAGAACATGGCTCCATCCCAATCTGTTAGTTTTAGCCCAGCTTTTGTTTGAAGAATGTTTAACCCAGTAATATCACCATGAGTTAATACAAACTTAACCCCCATAGACCTATATTTTTCACCGAGATTTATATGTTGAATTATGGTCTCAGTAATTAAGTTTTCATTACCTTCTAAAATCCTGGATAATTCTAAATCAGTAATAGAGTTCAATTTAAGGAGTTTTTGTATGATTTCAAAACGTTTTGCAAAATTATTCTTAAAGTCCTCTTTAGGTAAAGCAGCATTAATTAGATGAGTTGATTTATGTATATCAGCCATTACATCAGTCATCTTTGCGGTTAATTCTTTGTTCCATTTTTCATTTCCGCTTCTTATTACGTCACCTTTGAAATACGGGAACAAATACAACATTCCATCAAGTAAAGGAAATACTGTCCTATTATCTACCTCAATGGGTGCAATTATAAAATCTAATTGATTTAAAGCAACAAGAAGCTTGTTTATTTCTGTTATACTTTTAATTATATTGCCCTTATTACAAAATTTAGCAAAAAATTTATTACCAGATTCATTTGTGACTATATAACAGTAACTTTCTTGGCCAACTGGAATAAATGACATGCTAGATATATTAAATCCGTAGAACTTGATAATTCCACTTCTTATAGCATGTTTTATTTTAAGATTTTCATATTTCATTTGTCAGCATGTTTAAAATTATTCGTTTTTTGCGGAGGAACGGAGCAAAAAACACCTCTTCCCCCCTCTTTTAAAAGTAAAAAATTTATATTTTCATCCTTGTTATTTACACCAAGAGTTATATTACCACAAGATAAAAAAATTATGGCGTATAACGTATCCGAGCATGCGAAGCCGCGCCGTTGTTATTAGCACAAACCTTTATATTTCCACTGCCCATATTTTAGCACTTCAGCCCTACAATTTCAAGAAGCGCGGTTTGGGAGAAGAAAATAGCGATACCTTTGAAAATATAAAAATTATCGCTATTTTCTGAACCGGATACTCGGTGTTATCGGATGTAAATTATTTTCATTTTTCGATTTTTTTCAAATATAAAAGGGCGAATTTTGATTCTATTTGGTGGGGGCGCAAGAGGGGAACAAAAGGGGTGAATTGCGCCCCCACCAATCTTTTACCTACCGCCATTGATTATTTGCTGTATTTATGATAAAAAGGCATGGTTGGGCTAGGCTTTCTAGCTCACATCATCAAGGAGAACGGACATGAAAAAGCGACTTGTGGTGCTGGACTTCGACGGGACGATCACCGACGCGGAAGAAGAGGGCAAACCGTATGTGACTGGGTACGCGGAAGATCTGCGCCTTCTTCTCGGCAAGAAAGCCGAGGAAGTGGCGCCGATCCTGCTGTCCGCTGAGGCCGAAATCGCCGCCAACCCCGGCGAGAACGGCTGGCTGTACAACGGCCTCATCGTGGCTCCGGCGACGGTCGATCCCTACCTGCGCATGCGGGCCATTGCTCGGCGAGTGTTCGATCACTTCGGAGCGTACGCCGACCGTACGGACAGGGAGCGTCTGATGGACTTCCTCTACACGAACAACTACTCCCTCTCGG
>MHKJ01000048.1:11435-11724 GCA_001818355.1 Candidatus Kerfeldbacteria bacterium RIFOXYC2_FULL_38_9
TGACCAACTCCCATACGGAAGGCGTTCGCAAGAAGCTCGTCACGCTCAGCGCGGGCAACGACGAACTGACGAGCATGCGCGAGCGCGTCATCGGTGGTGCCAAGAAGTACCTCGTCGACGGTCGTCCGGATCATGTGGCCGAGTCGGTCACGCTTCCGGGTTTGTCCCGTCCGGTGTACCTGCGCCGTTCGGCGTACTTCGAGGTTCTTGAGCGTCTGTGCGAGACCCATGGCGTCGGCTGGGAAGCGGTCACGGTCATCGGCGACATCTTCGAGCTCGACCTCGGCAT
>MHKJ01000049.1:0-4094 GCA_001818355.1 Candidatus Kerfeldbacteria bacterium RIFOXYC2_FULL_38_9
AGAACACCCGCGCAGTAAATTGGCAACTGTCATCGGGGTGGTAATGAGTGTTAAAAAAATTTATACCAAAAAAGGAGAACCAATGCTTTTTGTCAATTTGGCAGATGATACGGCCGAAGTAGAGGCTATTGTTTTTCCAAAAATTTTGCAACAATTTTCCACTCTGTGGCAAGAAGATGCCATTTTAAAAATCACCGGCAAAGTAAATGATAAAGACGGTACAATAAAATTGCTGGTGGAAAAAGCCGAGCGCTTTGTGGTCGCCCCTATCCTGTGTTTAAAAATAGAAGAAAAAATGCCAAGAGAGGTCTTTTTTAATTTAAAAAAAATGCTTAACGATCCTGTTTTTGCCGGAAAATTACACGTTTATTTAGACATTGGCGAAAAACATATAGATACTAAAAAGGGCGTTAATGAAAATATTATCCCCTATTTACAAAAAACATTTGGCTCTCAGGCCGTAAATGTGATAAAATGATAAATATAATTTTAAAAATATGCCCCTCAAAACAAAAAAGAAAGAAAGAAAACAAAAAAAGACAACTGAGTCTAATCGTTCTATAGCCGATGCCCGCATTGAAAAATATTATAATAAAATAGTAGTGGGTTTTATCAGCGCCACCGTTTTACTGATTTTAGTTATTCTTTATTTTTCTTTTTCTAAAACAACCATCAGCATTACCACTGAAAATACCGATAAAGAAATTTCTTTCAACGCCACTATTCAAGAATTAGGGGGTACGGTTTTGTTGACTGATATAGAAGATAGTAAAACCGCCAACGGCACTAGCAATGTGGTTACCAGTCAAGGCCGCGCCTCCGGCACCGTTACTTTAATCAATAACTATTCAGCCGATCAACCACTGGTGGCCACAACCAGATTGTTATCGGAAAACGGCGTATTATTTCGCACGCAAGAGTCAGTGGTAGTACCGGCCGGCGGCACCGTTGATGTTCCGGTTTTGGCCGACACCGAAGGAGAAAGCGGCGATATTGAACCTACTAAATTTGAAATCGTGGCCTTAAGAGAAAACTTAAAACCCTCTATTTATGGTCAAAGCACAGCCGCCATGACCGGGGGGCTGATTAAAACCGCGGTGTTGAGCGAAGAAGATATTACCCAAGCGAAAACAGATTTAACTAATGCCTTGCTGACAGAAGCTAAAAACAGATTTAAAGAAAAAACCAGCGCCGCTGATTGGTCGATTACCAATACTAAAGTGATAGTTGATCCTTATGTGCTGGCAACCAAAAATGAAAGTGTCAGCGCTAAAGCCGGTGATGAAGTTGATTCCTTTGCGGTGACAGAAAATTTAACAATAGCGGAGGTGGTGATTGACTTGGAAAAATTAAAAACCCTATACCAGACCAAACTGACAACAGACAACACCGGCGAATTACTGCCTGTGACCGACACCATTTTTGATCAAGCGAAATTTTCTGTTAGCAATTTAAGCGCTGACTATACCGACGGTGATGTAAAAATTGAAATTACCGCTCCGGTCAAACTAGCTCTTACCGACTCGGCTTTAGCGCCAAAAAATTTCACCAATAAAACAGAAGCTGAAGTTAAAACTTTGTTAAATCAAATTCCCGGCGTAGATCAAATTACCATAAAATTCTTTCCTTTTTGGTCTAACAAAACTCCCGGCTTGGAAAGTAATATCAAAATTGTCCTTCAATAATTTATTAACTAAAATTTACTATGTCTAAAAAAAACTTAATCATCATTAGTTTTTTGATACTAATCGGTTTATTAAAAATCACCCCTGTCCAAGCCGCGGAAATTGAAATTAAAAATTCCGTGGTTATTTCTTCCACCAGTTATCACCTCATCTATCACGAAATAGCCGGCAACCAATACTTATTAACGGCCGGAGGAGAAGATGGCTTGTTAATTTATCAGATGACTGAAGATGGCCTAAGCTCTGACCCTGTGGGCACCTTTGATACTGACGGCTCGGCCATGGACGTAACAGCTTATGGCAATTACGCTTATGTGGCTGATCACTACACTCAAAATGGACCGATTATCAAAGGTCATCTTTTAACCTTAGATATCAGCGATCCTGCTAATCCGCAACTGGTTAATGATTACCAGGTAACTTTGGGCAATTTTCAAACAGTGGCAATTTCAGCTGACGGCTCTACTTTATATGCCGGAGATAAAATCAGCGGCATTCATATTCTTGATGTCAGCGATCCTACAACGCCGATTTTTCTCAGCAGTTATAGTTTAGGCTCGGCCGCGGCTGATCTGGCGGTAGTAGATACCACTCTTTATATTTTGCAAATTTTTGATACTGCCGGCGGGATTCTGGTGGTTGATTTTAGCAACCCAACCGCTCCCACTGCATTGGGAGGTGAATCGGTTTATGCGGACGCCAATGAATTAACAGTAGCGGGCAGTGTGGTTTATGTAGCCAACGGCGCTACCGGTTTAACCGCTTATGATTTTAGCAATCCGGCCTCCCCCTCTCTTTTAAGCAATTTTGATACCGGAGGCTCAGCCCGGGCTTTTGCCGTTCTTAACCCAACCACCGGCGTGATTGCTGACGGCAGTGGCGGAGTTTATGTAATTGCCACCGCTAATACCAGTGCGCTGGCAGAAAGAGCCCAGAGCTCAGACGCTTTGCTTACTTCTGCCACTGATGTGGTAGTGGTGGATGGCCGCATTTTCGTGCTTTCTGCCGGTATTCAAGAATTAACACTCACCTACACTTTTAGCGCACAAGGAAGCGGTAATGGAGCAGAAGAAGCTATTGCGGTCAAAGACGGCAGTGCCGCCTGGTGCACTATTGATGTTTCAGATCAAAAAGTGGGAGCAAAAGTTTTCTTGGGAGACTATAATAATGATGGTTTGGCTTATGAAATTGCCGAAGCGCCGATTGGAAAAATCAAAAAACCAAAAATTCGAGTTTATGACGCGGTTTCCTGTGAGTTGTTAAGTCAGAAAAAAATGAGCGACTCAGATAAAAAACAACAATTTAAAATGAAAGGCGGAAATTATTATGGATCTGATACTTCCCAAGATGAAATAGTGGCGACCAGAGTATTTACCAAAGATGATGTTCCGCAAATTAAATTATTAGCTTATTTTTTAAATACCAGCAATGAACTGAAGTTGAAAAAAAGCACTACTTTTGCCACCAACAAAAAAATGGAAAGCCAGGGCTACAAATTACAACTGACCGAAGGTAAAAAATGGCCGATAGTTATCAAAGCTAAAAACGACACCAGTGTGCAAGAAAAATACAAATTAGAAAAAAAAGACGGAAACTTTAAATGGAAGAAAAAACAAGAATAATCTATGAATGAAAAAAACGAACGAATAAAACACTCTTGCGAACATGTGTACGCGCAAGCAATCAAAGAGCTTTATCAAGACCGAGTAACCTTGGCGGTTGCGCATATTTCCGAAGATGGTTTTGCCAATGATGCCAAATGGCAACAGCCGATTTCTCCTGATGATTTACCGAAAATTGAAAAAAAAATGCAGGAAATCATTAAGGCTGATTTACCCATTGTACGTAAAGAAATTTCTATTGATGAAGCAAAAAAATTATTTGCAAATAACCCGTTCAAACTGGAATGGGTGGAACAGTGGGCAAAACAAAATCAGATATTAACGGTTTATTGGACCGGAGATAAGTATGTGGATTTGTGCAAAGGGCCCCATGTGGAACACACTGGTGAAATTAAAGCCTTTAAACTAACTGCTATTGCCGGCGCTTATTGGCGTGGTGATGAAAAAAATGAAATGCTCACACGCGTGTATGGTGTTGCTTTTGACAGTAAAGAAGAGCTCAACGACTACATCACACGACACGAAGAAGCAAAAAAACGCGATCATCGAAAATTAGGCAAAGAACTAGATTTATTTACTTTTTCTGATCTGGTTGGGAGTGGATTGCCGTTATACACACAAAAAGGAGCGCTAATCAGAAAATTGCTTAACAATTATGTCGAAGAGCTTCAGAGTAAAGCTGGTTATATGCAAGTTTGGACACCACAAATTACTAAAGCTGATTTATTTAAAATCTCCGGGCATTACGACAAATACAAAGAAAATTTATTTAAGGTAAAATCAAATT
>MHKJ01000049.1:4121-5236 GCA_001818355.1 Candidatus Kerfeldbacteria bacterium RIFOXYC2_FULL_38_9
CTATGAATTGTCCCCAGCATACCCAAATTTATGCTAGCCGTCCGCGAAGTTATCGCGACTTGCCAATTAGAATGACTGATTTTGCTATGCTTTATCGTGATGAAAAACCGGGAGAATTAAATGGTTTGGCACGAGTAAGATCATTTTCTCAAGATGACTGCCACGTATTCTGCCGGGAGGATCAAGTAGACCAGGAAATTGATTTAGCTCTCGGAATGATTAAAGAAGTGATGAATACTTTTGGATTTAAATACCGCTATCGTTTATCAACCCGCGATCCCAAGCATCCAGAGAAATATATTGGCAACCCGGATACATGGAATAAGGCCGAAATTTGGGCGGAAAAGATCATAAAAAGAAATAAGATTGATTATTTTGAAGGTCCTGGCGAAGCCGCTTTTTACGCGCCAAAAATGGATTTAATGGCGACAGATGCCCTGGGGCGAGAATGGCAGTTGTCAACCATCCAGATTGATTATTTTATGCCGGAAAAATTCAATCTAACTTACGTTGACAACAATGGAACAGAAAAACGTCCGGTGATGATTCATCGCGCCATTATTGGTTCGCCAGAACGATTCATCATGATTTTACTTGAGCACTTTGTCGGTAATTTTCCTTTATGGCTTTCCCCTGTTCAGATAGATATTCTTTCAGTTTCAGAAAAACATCTTGACTACTGTCAAGCTTTGACAAAAGAATTTCAAGCCGCCAATTTAAGAGTGGAGCTTGATAGCGCCAATGAATCGGTTGGCAAAAAAATCAGAAAATCCGTAAAAATGAAAACTCCTTATGTGCTAGTTATCGGAGACCAAGAAATGAATTCCGATCAACTCAGCATACGTAAACGCGGAGAAAAAGAAACTCAACAAATTGATAAGACAGAATTCATAAAAAATACCCTGAATTTGATCGCTGAAAAATCGCTTGAACTATAGAAAAAAATTTGTTAGAGTTGGTATTCATGAAATATTTTCTCTTACCTTTAGGCTGTGCCGCCAATAAAACTGATGCCGAGCGCATTGCGGCGGTTTTAGAACAAGCCGGATTTACTCCCGCCACTAGCGAACAAGAAGCCGATTTGATAGGCGTGATTGCTTGTTCTATTAGAAAAT
>MHKJ01000050.1 GCA_001818355.1 Candidatus Kerfeldbacteria bacterium RIFOXYC2_FULL_38_9
AAGGTTTTAGCGATGCCCTGGAAATTAACGCGACCAGTGTTACCGTTGGCACTAATTGTAACGGAGTGGCAGACGGCCAAGAAGTTAATGTTTTATACGGAGGGGTGCGCGGAATTTATGTGACTGCGGCTAATTTTATTATTTCCGGAAATATTATTGGTTTAAATGCCGATGGTGATACTTATGACGGTTATAGCAGTGAAAGTATTTATGTTAACGGCGCTAGTGCGGATAATGGTTTAATAGGTTTTACCGAAGGATCGAGTTGTTCGGCGGTTTTGCAAAAAAACGTTATTGCCGGAAGCCGTGGCGCATCTGCCGCGGTTTATGTAAGAGGTACGGGATTTACTAATTGGTCGGGGTTAAGTTCTGCCGGGCCGGATCATATTATTATTGCCGGCAATTATCTTGGCACAGATATTACTGGAACAGAAGACCGTAGTGGCAAGCAAGACGGCGGTACAGGTACCGGTTCCGGAGTTTATTTATACCGCAGTACGACAGAGTGTTTTGTCGGCACAGACGGCGACGGCGTAGACGACGCTTTAGAAAAAAATGTTATCAACGCGGCTTTGATCGGAATCAACATTGATCAAACCGGCACCAATCGCGTGGCCGGAAATTATGTTGGAGTAACAGCCGGTGGCAACGCAATTATCGGTAATTCCTTAGCGGTTGGCGCTATTGTACGGGGCATTGATAATTATGTTGGTTATTGTACAGACGCGGACCATGCCACTCTTTGTTTTGCCGGAGGTACATTAGAAGATCAGCGTAATATTTTTGGCGGCGCGCAACTGGACGGGGCGCGTTTTGGCGCTCTTGCCGACGGTTCTTATTATTATGGTAATTATTTTGGAGTGGGTAGCGATAACAGCAGTGACGTCGGCAATTTAGTTACCGGTTTTTTTATTTCTCGTCAATCTGATGGTAATATTTTTGGCGGCGCTGGCAATAAAGCCAATATCGTTAAATATAACGGCATTGGTGTGCAAATCAACGGTGAATATTCCGGCAATAGAGTTACCGGTGACGGACAAATACCAATTACCAACACTGTTATTTCCGGAAATACCATTAGTAATAATGATGGCGCCGGTGTGCAGGCTTATTTAACAGAAGTATTTGATGATTCTAGCGTGACGGTGAGCAATAACATCATTAACAATAACGGAGCGACTGGTATAGATATTCAGGGTTCGTCGCCGGCTATTACCGACAACACCATTAACAATAATACTACTTATGGCATACAAATCACCCCGGGATTTATTAAAAGAAATGTTGACGGTTGGAATAGTAACGAGCCTTTATTAAGTTATGATATCGATGACGCCGCCACCAATCTTGTTGCTTTACCTAATATCACCGGCAACACTTTAAGTGGTAATACAGAGGGGGGTATTTACGAATTAGACGCCGCGGCTGTCAATAACGATACTTTATTTACTGATAATACCATTGAAAATAACAATGATCAGTTTGCGATTGCTCAGGCTTGGTACGGGGCTATAGAAATTTTAAATGGTGACAACGAAGTTTTAGATAGCGCTTTTTGGGATACAGTAACCGCTAATTTAATGCCGGCAATTGCCACCAGCGCTTTACAAACCAATACTTCAGATGCTGTGAATAGCGATGTAATTTTTGGTAATAATGGACTTGATTATCATGATGTACGCACTTGGTTACAAATTACCGATTATGAAATTGCATCTAACGGCACCAGAACAGACTATAATCCTTATACACTCACAGTTGACGGTACTGCTTATAGTCGGCAGAACGGTAGCACTTGGACTTTTGACGGGGTAGACAACGACTCTGTTTATGCCGGCGTGCTAGCCAGCGGTGTAACCAGTACTGATTTATATCGCTTTCAAATTGCCAAAGTTTCCAGTTCGGCAACACCCGGCATCCCTGTTAATTTATCGCCTTTAAATAATGCCGAAGACGTTTCTTTAACCGCTGTTTTATCAACTTCGGATTTTATTGACACTTTTGAAAGCCACACTTCTTCTTTGTGGCAAATATATAACAGTAGTAGCGCTTGCAATGGCAGTGAAGACGGTAATATTTATTCTGCCGCTTCTGCCACAGCCCTTAACAGCTTAACCGTTCCGGCAGATGTTTTAAGCTATAACGCCACTTATTATTGGAAGGTGAGTTATACTAACAGCTTTGGCAATACCAGCGATTATTCCAGTTGTTTTGCTTTTACCACCTTGGCCAGCACTCCCGTTTTGCTGAGCGCCATTCCTGATCAGAGTTTTAATGAAGATGAGACTTTGGTCAATGCTTTTGATCTGGATGATTATTTTGAAAATCCTAGACACAGCGCTCTTTATTATTCAGCCGTTTCAGTTGCCGATGAGGTTACGGTGACTATTGAAGGAGAAACTTCGGAGGTGAGCTTGGCGGCAGAAAGCAACTGGAATGGAATAACAACAGTGAGTTTTGTAGCTTGCAATACAGAGAACGAATGTGGTGAAAGTAACGAGGTGACAGTGACAGTACAGGCAATAAACGATGTACCCCAAGCGCCTGTTGACGGTTTTTCTCCCAGCGAAGACGAAACTATTGCCGGTTTAACACCTACTATTGTCTGGGATGCCGGCAGTGACACAGAAGATGCGTCTGAAAATTTAACTTATGAATTATGGTTAAGCTCTTCCGCAGAACTCAGTGACGATAATAGTACGAAATTTGTTACCAGTACCGGAGAAACCAGCGTGGCTATTGTTTCTGCTTTAGTAGATAACACTTCTTATTATTATCAAGTCAGAACCATAGACAGTGAACAGGCAGAATCTTCCTGGTCTACTATACAAACATTTCAAGTGCAACTGGGCGCTGTTCCCAATATTTCTTTAACCAAAACTGTAGCAGTTGTCAAAAGTGACTTAACTTCTAACTACAGCGCTTCCGTAAGCGGTGGCACTTCTTATCATGATTTATCCGGTTTATTTAGCGCTTTTTCCGGGGTCAGCGGTGGCGTAGTGTTGTTATCTTTTTTGGCCTTGTTAATGGTGCAGAAAAGAAATAAAATCAAAGGCGTGTTGGCGGTTTTAGGAAGAAAACCAGCCATGGCTTTTGCTGAGGTGATAGATCGAGACAGCTCCGGTAATTATACGGATTCTTATAGCGGTTTTTATAAAAAAGTAGTGCCTTTATCGCGGCTTTTTCAAATTAGCGGCGCGGTTACTTTGATTTTTTTAGTTTCCCATCTAACCGTACAAGCAAAATCCAACCAAGATTCTTTGGTGATTGCACCGGGTGATGTTATCAAATATACTTTGTCTTACGAAAATACCGGAGACGCCTCAGCCGGCCAGGCTGTTTTACAAGATAATTTATCCGCTGATGTTTTATATCTAACCGACTCTTTTAAAACTAACCGTCCAGATGTCTCTTTATCGGCGCACACAAACAATCGTTTAACAATATCTTTAGGAACAATCAAAAACGGCGAAAAGGGAAATATTTCCTATCAAGTTAAGCTGAATAATCCGGCAACTGATGATGTTGTCCATTCCGGTAAAGCTGATTTAACTTATGCTGATTTATCAAAAGATTCGACTGTTTCTTCCAATGCGGTGGCGGTTAAAGTTAAATTCGGCAACACTCATATTTATGTAGCGGATGAGCATAATCAGCCCTTGTCTGAGGTATCAGTTTTATTATATCAAGATCAGGCAACTGCAGAAAATTTACTGGTGAACTCCGGCACTAATGATCAAGGAGAAGTTTTAATTTCCGGTTTAAGAGCGGGACAATATTTTATCAGCATAGACGGCGGCGCTCTTTATCAAGTAATTTCCGCTAAAGAATTTGACATTGCTTATCAGCAAACTACGGCTTTGTATTTTATGTTAGTTACTAAAAACAGTGAGCAAGTGAGCACTTTGGTAAAAAGCGAAAAAACGGTTGATACTGATTTGACAAACAGCTTCATCAATTCCGACAATGCCAATAATGTTGTTTCCGATTTTAATAATAACAACAATTCTGCCGTAAATTCAGCGGCTGTCGAAAATATCAATAATAATACCACGTCAGAGAATACCAATGACAGTAAAAGTAAAAGAGGATATATAATTTATTTTTACGGTTTGGGTTTTTTCTTGATGGCGCTTTTATTGTTATTAGCGATTTTCATTCGGCGCCAAAAAAGAAAAAATCATTAAAATTGATAATTAAAATATTCAATTTCTTTTTTAAATTTTTTGGTTATCAGATTTTTTAATTCTTGATCATATAATTCGCGGTAACTGTTTTTTTGACGAGTTTTTGTTTTAAGCTGGGGCAGTGGTTCATAAGGAATGTTAATTTTTTCACACACCTTTTTATAATCTTCGTCTAAATTTTCATAACGAATTACCAAGTCATTCAAAGGGCGGCCTTGTTTGTCAAAATAATATTTATTGTTGCTAATATTGCCGGGTAATTTTTTTAACACAAAAGTTCTAAAGTCATCATCAGGCTGTAAATCTTTGTGGAAAAGGGAACGATAGCAAGAAAAAATAAATTTTTTATACAAATGACCAGCCAGAGGTTCTTGGCCGATTTCTCGCCATACCGCCCCTGGTTTGGCGCGCGGAGTAATATTTTTTTTATTCCAAAAATAACGAGACACCACCATGTCGTAAGGATTGCGTACGATTGCAAATTTAAAATATTTTTTCCAGATTTTTTTTCCTATTTTTTTGGCAATCAATTCCGCGCTCATGTGATTAAAAAATCCGTGGTGATTTCTGGCAAAATCTTGATAATCTTCAGCATCAGCTTCGCTTGATTTTATATTGGGAGTAATAATATCGTCCAAACCGCAAAATTTAGACAAAGCCACTTCTACGCTGGTGCCGGCCACTTTACGCGGTTTTATGAAAATAAATTGATGTTTGTGGGAAATAATCATTTGGTATAATGGCTGAATTTTTATTATATCTATGATATAATAAAAGAGCTTATGAATCAACTAAAGAAAAAATTTGAAAAAGCCTATATTGTTACGGTAGATATGGGCTATGGTCACCAACGGGCGGTTTATCCTTTTATGGACGTTGCCGCTTGTCCGGTTGATTGGGACGGGGGAGAGGGTAAAATTATTACTGCCAATAATTATCCGGGTATTCCCAAAAGTGATCGTCGCAACTGGGATAGCGGCCGTTCTCTTTATGAACACATCTCTCGCATGAAGCATTTGCCTTTGGTGGGCAACTGGATTTTTGGCGCTATGGATAAAATGCAGAGCATTGCGCCTTTTTATCCCAAGCGCGACCTTTCCCATCCCAGCTTGCAAGTGCGTCAAAATGATTTTATGTTGCGCCATGGTTGGGGTAAA
>MHKJ01000051.1:0-4314 GCA_001818355.1 Candidatus Kerfeldbacteria bacterium RIFOXYC2_FULL_38_9
TACAATGGAGTACAGCAAAAAAAGCGCGCTTTATTCAAAACGTCATCAAAAAAGATCATTGCGGTAAAATTTTAGAATACCAAAATAATACCCCAGATCAAATTTGCTTGCCGCTTCTCCAGGCCATTTTAAAAAGCGTACGGTAGGTTGTGGCAATATTGCTTGATTCAATGGTAATAGCGAAAACTTGTTCACGAACAGAAAACATGACCAGGGTATTGCCATAGATCCAGTTATCAGATTGCCAAAATTCTCCTTCGTTGCGAATAAGACGAATGTGATGGTTGGCGTTTAAACGACGAGACGCGCGGTAGTATTTGCGAGTTTCGTGGTCATCATTGCCTATTTCGTGAATTTTGTTTTGTGACCGCGCCATTTGTCGAAAAAAATTGTCAATAACTTCTTTTTCAAAATGTTGGGAAGCATCTTTTAAAGAACCAAAAATTAACAATTCTTCATCAGGGTATTTTGATAAATGAGTAAAAATTCCGTTGTACGCATTGCGCGCGCTGTTTAAGCCCTCGCCGATTTTTATATTTGGTTTTTCCGGGTCAAGATTATAAATAGCCTTCAGAGAGGGGAGAAGGTCTTGGGCAATTTCTTCTTTAGTTTTTAAATCAGTAATAATACGCTTGGGGTCCTCGGCTTTATATTTGGTTTTTTTAATATCGCGGGTTTTACTAACCAAGCCCTTGTTTTCTAAATCATCTAAAATCAAATAAACCGTTGGGCGCTTGAGGCCGGTAAATTTGGCAATACTGTATACGGTATCTACCCCAAGTTGCAAACAAGCTAGATACACTTGTGCCTGTTTAACGGTGAGGCCTAATTGGGTAAGATTTTCTTGCAAATTCATATAGAGATACTGACATTTGTTAAGTATTTTGTCAATTTTTATGACAACAAATTATTTATATATTCTGCTAATTTTAGTACTTTTTATTACTTATTAACACAATTTAGTAGCATTTATTGACGAACACATCTCAGTTTTTTATAGTGATCACACAAGTTAATTGAAAGATTTAATGCAATGATTAAACCAATTTATGGTTTTGTTAAAAACCGCGTTTTGCGTAATTTTTTACAAATTGAACTTTCCAGTGTAGAAAAAGAGATTGTAGAAAATTCCGTGATCTATAAATATAAACCGGCTATTAAAGGCGGGGTTTTGATTGGTATGTTTGTTGTTCCGGCTATTGTATTTTTACCAAACGCTACGTTGCTTAGTGTTTTAATTCCGATTACCATGGTAACGGGCACGGCCTGGTTTGCTATCTCGCTTGCGAATGTACGGAAAAAATTTGAACAGTTTGGTATTGAGCTTACTATGCAAATGTTTCGTTCTTTTGTAGCCTCGCTTTTCGTTTTAGGATTACTGACATTTTTTTCACTACTGACTGTTGTTTTTTTACCAATTATAACCTGGGGCAACCAATATACTGTAGTGCAAATTAGCGCCGCAATTTTAGGAGTGGGCGCGGTGTTTTATCTGCTTTGGGATGTGTTCGCCGGCGCACTTAAATATGATATCAATGATGCCATGCTTACCGGTCAGAGTGAAGTGGCGGAACAATATTTCAAAAAATCACTTTCTTTACTGCACTCTGCGGCAGAGAATTTGAGAATGGGTAAAAACTTAGAGGTTGCTAATTATTATTTAGGCTTGGCTTTTTATGAAATTTTTACTTTTTTATATGAAGTTAGCAAGGAAGAAACAGATTTGGTTTTTATAAAAAAAGCTTTGATGCTGAGAAAAAATCCGCAGATGACTCAAAAAAAAGCCGACGATTTGAGTAAAGAATTGATTCGAATTTTTTTAAAAAAGTGTCAAAATTTTCAAGGACATCAAGCAAAATCTTGTTATCATATCATACAAGTAGAATTGCAGTTTTTAGAAAATCCGGAAAATCAAAAAATAGTCGATACCAGATTGTCTATAATTTTTGAAGAGATAAGAGAATTGATTGATATTCAGGGCGAGGGGTTATTTAAGAAATATTAGGCAGTTTTTTAATTGCCTGTTGAATTCCTTGTAAAGAAAGCAAAGCGCATTTCAGGCGAGTAGGCCCAAGATCAATGCCTAAAAGCTCGATAATTTTTTCTTTGGAAAATATTTTTATTTCTGTCAGTTTTTTGCCGATAATTTCATCAGTTAACATGGAAGCCGCGGCTTGAGAAATGGCACAACCGTCGCCTTCAAAAGAAACATTCACCACTTTTTCACCATCAACTTGCAAATAAAAAGTTAATTCGTCGCCACAAGAAGAGTTGCGTTCTTTTTGGGTGATGTTTGCGTCGTTTATTTTGCCGTGATGGTGCGGATGTTTAAAATGTTCTAAAATTTCTTGTTGATATAAGTCCATATTATTTTAACAGTTTTTGGGTTTTTTTAAGACCATTGACCAACCGGTCTACATCCGTTCGTGTGTTGTAAAAATATAAACTGGCGCGAATAGTGGCCGGTACGCCAAAATGTTTCATTAAAGGTTGAGCGCAGTGATGGCCGGCGCGTACGGCTACATTTTCTTGGTCCAGCACCGAGGCGATATCATGCGGATGAATACCATCAATAGTAAAAGATAAAATACCGTGGCTGGTTTGCGGTACTAAATGCAAACCGGAGATTTCCGACAGTTGTTTTAACGCATAGTTGTGTAATTCATTGATATATTCATCAATCGCTTCCATGGTTAAGTTTTGCAAATAGGTAAGCGCCGCGCTCAAACCAATCACGCCGGCAATGGGCGGGGTTCCGGCTTCAAACCGATGAGGAATAGACGTCCAGGTGGAATGAGTCAGTTCAACATCATCAATAATGCCACCGCCGCCGCGTACCGGTTCCAAAGAGTTTAACAGTTCTTTTTTTACATATAATACACCCACCCCTGTGGGACCGCACATTTTATGAGCGGAAAAACAGAAAAAATCCGCGTCCATCTCCATGACGTTAACAGGAAAATGAGGCGTGCTTTGAGCGCCGTCAATAACGCACGTGATCTGATGTTGATGGGCGATTTTCGTAAATTCTTTAACCTGCGGCGCATAACCACTGACATTAGACATTTGGGTTAAACACAACACCCGGGTTTTATCGGTAATGCTTTTTTTTAAATTTTCCGCAGTAAAAACCTCTTGTTCGTCTAAATCAAACCATTTTAAATTTAGCTTGTATTCTTTGGCTACTAATTGCCACGGTACTAAATTAGCATGATGTTCACAGCGCGAAATTAAAATTTCATCTCCGGCCTGCAGTTTCTGCGCCATAAAACGCGCGGCCATATTCAAGCTGGCGGTAGCGCCACTGGTGAAAATTATCTCTTCTGCGCTGTTTCCGCCGATAAATCGTGCCATTTGAGCGCGTACCGCTTCGTATTTTTCCGTAGCTTGCTCACTCCAGCGATAAATTCCACGATGAATATTAGCGCAATAATTTTGATAATAATCGTTTAAGGCATCCAGCACCACTTGGGGTTTTTGGGTGGTGGCGGCATTGTCTAGATAGGCTAAGTCTGTTTTTAAAGCCGGAAAATCTTGTTTGGTTTTGGCAAAATCAAACTTCATAGAATTTTATTAAGTTTATGATCTATTAAATTTATAGTCTCTTGGCGTGTAGGTTCCTCTTGAATATAGGATACCAGTTTTTTTAAAAAACCGGAAATTATCAGTTTTTGCGCTTGAGGCAAACTAAGTCCGCGGCTTTGCAGATAGAAAAGATCTTGCGGTTTTAAGTAATGAATGGCGCTGTTGTGCACGGCTCGCACTTCGTTAGTGTGAATGGAAAAACCAGGCAGGCTGTTAATGCGCGCCTGCTTACCAAGCAGTAATCCTTCGTGCGCCAACAGGGCATCGGTTTTATCAGCTTGGGCGCTGATGTCAATTTTTGCAGAAATATCCGCTATTGATTTTTGGCCGGCTAAACCGCAAATGAATTGACGGGACATGGTTTGCGCGCCTTGATGTTTAGTGTGGGATTTGAAAATAATTTTTTCTTTATGGGCGCCAAAGTAAATCATAAAATGTCCAAATACCGAACAGTCGCCTAAAAGTTCAACCTGCACAGACAGATCAATACTGTGTAGCAGTGCGGAAAATTGTCTTACCACCCCGCCCGCTTGAATGTGAAAATTTATTTTAACCGGCCGGCCGGTTTTTTTTGTTGGTAAATTAATCAAATGCAGATTTGCTCCTTTTTCCACGACAATTTCCGCATCTAGCAAATTTTTATTTACTAGAGTGCGTTTGGTATTTTTTTTGATAATTATTTTTTTCATATTAGCCAACAGAATTTTCCATGTTTATTTCAATCAAACG
>MHKJ01000051.1:4330-4748 GCA_001818355.1 Candidatus Kerfeldbacteria bacterium RIFOXYC2_FULL_38_9
TATTCCAAGGGCCATTCTTTAACAATCGGCTCAATAAAACCGTGGACAATCAGAGAGGCGGCTTCTTCGGCGCTCAGCCCCCGGGTTTGCAAATAAAACACATTTTCTTCATCTACTTTTCCGACCGAGGCTTCGTGAATAACTTCTGCGGTTGGATTAGCAACGCGCATTTTGGGAATGGTATGGGAATGAGAATGCTTGTCTAAAATCAACGCGTCGCATTTTACATTAGTAACCACGTTTTTAGCGCGCGACGCAACTTCTATCAAGCCACGATAAACCGTGTCCCCACCATCTTTGGAAATGCTCTTCATCACAATATTGGCCGTAGTATTATCGGCCGCGTGAAAAACTTTAGCGCCGGTATCTTGAATTTGTCCGCGTCCGGCATAAGCCAAACCCAAATGTTCGGCATGAG
>MHKJ01000051.1:5251-6330 GCA_001818355.1 Candidatus Kerfeldbacteria bacterium RIFOXYC2_FULL_38_9
ATGTCCTTTGGCACGTTTTTCCAAGAGCGGTTGTCTTCCACAATTTCATCTGGCGCGGCATAATAAATAATTTCTTCAAATTTAAGAGCGGATAAATCAGGCCCCCAACCGGGCAGAGGAGTAGCGTAAAAAGACCGTAACCCGGCTAAGCGCAATTTTAAAATCCACGCCGGCTCTTTTTTTTCTTGAGAAATTTTTCTTACCAAGTTTTCCGATAAACCGCGCGGAGCTTTTTTAATATAATCGGCCTTGTTGTGTTTATCTAAACGCGGCATATCCTTGTTGTTCAATTTTTTGCGCCAACTTCCAGTTTCCGGACTTAACGATTTTACCGTTTAAAAGAATGTGCACGTAGCCCGGCTTAAGATATTGCAAAATACGAGGATAATGCGTAATCAACACCAGTCCGAAATTATTTTCAGATTTTGCCAAACTAATACTTTGGCATACCTCTTTTAAGGCGTCTACATCCAGACCCGAATCAATTTCGTCTAAAATGGCGATGTCCGGTTTTAACAGGCTCATTTGCAGAATTTCTGATTTTTTCTTTTCGCCGCCGGAAAAACCTTCATTCAAATAACGCTCGGCAAATTCCGGTTTCATTTTTAAATTTTCCATAGTTTGCAGTAACAGTTTTTGGTATTCCCGTACTTTTAAAGGGGCTTTTTTGCTTTTCTGACTGCGTCTTTTCGCTTCCAGAGCTTGCTTTAAAAAAGGAGCAATTTTTACGCCCGAGATTGTTTTTGGGTTTTGCCAAGCTAAAAACAACCCCAAGTTCGCCCTTTGATCTGGAGAAAGGAGTAAGAGATTTTTCTTTTTAAATTCCAGCACGCCGCGAGTAACTTCAAATTTGGGATGACCTAAAATAATTTGCGCCAGCGTTGATTTGCCAGAACCGTTAGGGCCCATAATGGCATGCACCTCGCCTTTTTTAACCGTGAGGTTGATACCATGAAGAATCTCCGTGGTTTTAGTGCGCGCCTGGAGATTTTTGATATTTAGTTCTATATTCATTATTAAAAGCGATTTTTATTGTTTAGTATTTATACTTTGCCATTTTATAATAAAAAGATCAAGCC
>MHKJ01000051.1:6384-8633 GCA_001818355.1 Candidatus Kerfeldbacteria bacterium RIFOXYC2_FULL_38_9
GAAGAGGGTAGCCCAGAAGCCACCGTTTTACAAGAGTGTGATAAGCTTCTTCAGGAAAATATTTTTGTAGACAGGCATGCAAGCAAGGCAGTGGAACAGCGAGTGACTGATTATTTAAAATTTATGTCATCAGCTGAAGCTGGGCCAAAGATACAAGATTGTGAGAAAGTTGATGTTTTAAAAAAATACGACATCAATTATACAGCTAATAACCACCCTTCAGAACAATGGTTAATTGTTCAGTCTAAAAATGAAGGTAAAACATGGTACAGTTTAAGATACTCGATGACACGTTAGATCAAGCGCAGAAGCAGATAGATAAAATAAATGTCTGAAAGATTAGAAAAAAGACTGTCTTCATTTCGCAATCCTGAGTACAGGGATGTTTTGTCTTTCAGAAAGCATGGTAACAGGGTAGAGTTTTTAGGCGAGAGATTTCTTCAATATAAAAAAGATTTGGAAACACCTCTTTTAAGAGGCCAAAAACCCGCAGAGATGCTTAGGTTTCAACAAAAAAATTATGAAGACGCCATTAAAGAATTTCAAGATCAGACGGCCTATTTTTCTAAAGAAATACCTGGTTTTTTTAATGATTATTTAAGTATTATCACAGCAGACAAAAATTTTTCAGAATATTTACAAACCAGACGTACCGATACAGCGCCTACCGATCAAACTGCGACAAATTTTGTTTTGGCCATACTAAATGAGCCAACAGCCGATCCAGAGTTATATTTTCATATGTGCGAGGCCTATCAAAGATATATGGAAAGAAAACAGCTAGAGCTTTTAGCCAAAACCGAAGAAGTAAAAAAAGACGTTTTAGCGTTTATGAAAAAGTTGATTCCTGGTAGAAGACTACCAATCACAGAAGAATATGTGGAAAAGCGCTTGAAAGAAGTTACTATACAGCTGGCTGATGTTTTTTGTCCGGGATATGAAGCAGAAGTAGCCGGAGAATATGCATCCTACAGCGATCATATTTTAATTTGGCCGCAAGCAACAAAAGACGAGCTGGGCTTGAAGAAAACTATCGCTCATGAATTATTTCACGCCTTATCTGGTCAGACTGTTATAAAAGAGCGACTTATAAAAGATCCTGATGAACCTTACGATAATTTTGATGAATATGAAGATAGTGCTCCCGGATTTTCAGATTACAAAGTTAGACGTGTTGGTTTGCGTTATGCCAAAAAAGATCGGCATAGATGGCTAAATGAAGCGATCACGCACATCTTAACAGAAGGACTATATCGAGCAGAAACTCGAGCGGAAGAAGAAGAAATGGAGGCTGGCCTCAATGATGTTTATGATTTTATGGAATTATTTTTTGGAAAATACAGAGGTTATGATGATTATGCAGGGTTGCTTTCAGCATTGGTAGAAAACGGCCAAGAAGATGTTCGTATGTCTTTGGGAGACGCGTTTAGAGCTTATTTTGAATCACCACAAAATGTTCAAGGAAGAGAGGTGCGAAGATATAATCGTTCTTTTTTTATAAAAACTGCTCAAAAATATGGCAAAAGATTTATTGTCATATTGGATAAAAAAGTGCAAGAGTGTGGAGGTGATAGCGCGGCAATTTTAAAGCTGGCTAATTTAATTCGTGATGGTGAATGGCAAAAAATTGCTGATTACACGCCAAACAGTAAAGAAGATATTTTTTAAAAAAAAGAGAAAATTTTGCCAAGGCTCTAAATTTTTGCTATAATTACACTAAAGATCATTAAATAAAATTTTATGCTTGAAAGATTAGATAGACCTAAAAAACCAGAAGAAACAATATCTAGATCAGGATTACGAGAATTGTTAATTCCTGAAGCTCGACTAACAGAATATGATATAAGAGTAATTCAAGCTTGTGATATGTTCTTTCCTCAGGATGATGTTGTTTTCTTATCTCCAGAAGAATTAGAAGAAATCGCTCAAAAGATTAGGGGTTATTTATTCAGCGTGTCTGATGACATTGAACCGTCAACACCCAAAAGATTAGGTGTTGATATAGTGCGTTATAAGCCTGTAAATACAAGCACTAGGTATACTCAAGAATGGAAAATATATAAAAGAAGTTCAGGTGGGAAAATTTCTTACTTGTTGCAAACAGGCTAATATAAAAAATTTATTTTGTTGTTTTTAAGTTAATATGAATTTTAAAATTACCCAAGAAAAAATAGGGGAGGTGGATGGAGATGTGTTGGTAGTAGAGCATTTTTCTGATGCCAAAGGTTTTATCGGCTCTTTGGCCGCGG
>MHKJ01000052.1:0-5116 GCA_001818355.1 Candidatus Kerfeldbacteria bacterium RIFOXYC2_FULL_38_9
AGTGCGGCGCGATCGATGAGGGCGGTGGTGTGGTGACCAACAGCACCGACTGCAACGACGCCAACGCGACCATCAACCCGTCCGCGACTGAGATCTGCGATGGCGTGGACAACGACTGCAACGACGCGGTAGACGAAGGTCTCGTTACCATCTGGTATCGAGACGTCGATGGCGACGGCTATGGAGTCGTCAGCGCGCGGCAGGCCCACGGCTGCCACCGTCCACCCGGCTATGCCGGATCGGTGGGGGACTGTAACGACAGCAACGCCGCCATCAACCCGGACGCGACCGAGGTCTGCGACGGCGTGGACAACGACTGCAATGGCAGTGTCGATAGCGGTATGACCGAGAGGGTCTACCGCGACAGCGACGGTGACGGTTATGGCGAAAAAGCCATCACTGTCTGCCTGGGGGCAACTCCCCCCGGCTACGTCTCCGAGGGCGGCGACTGCAACGACACCGATGTCGCTATCCGCAGTGGCTGCAGCGAGTAATCGCTGACAGCACCAACCAAATCCCTGGGGACTAAATAACAACCAGGGAAAAGTCGTCCACCAACCTCAAGGTGGGTGCACGAGGCGCGGCAGTACAGCCCGTCTCACCGAGAAGCGATGGAAAATTTCATAGGTTTCCCCAACCATTGCTCCTCGTTTCTCCTTTGAACACAAGATATTGTGTGCATAGGAAAAATAAAACAGTGTAAACGACAGGGGACTAAACCAGTAATTTTCTTCCCCTTAAAATAGCACTTCAAACGTTGCCACGACGCCTAAATTATTGTTAATATTAAGTATTTTTGATATCATCCTTGAGTGATGAGGATTTGACAATCGTCTAAAAATCGTCTAAAATACATCTATAAGTTAGATAATATATGTATGTTTCACCCAAAATATAATATTACCAATAAATTACTAGCTAATATTAAACAAATTAGTGAGATTGTAGCAATTCTTAACGAGCGACGTTTTCCACAAGTTGTTTTATTTGAAATGGAGCGAAAAGCACGTGAAATATCTGCACATGCCTCAACAAGCATTGAGGGTAATCCTTTGCCTTTAACTGATGTTAAACGTTTGTTAAAACAATCACCAAAACACATTCGCAATTCAGAACAAGAAGTTTTAAATTATAATCAAGCGTTGTTACATTTAAAAAAACAATTAGATGCAGGCGATAGTAAATTAGATTTAAAAAGTATTTTAACCACACATCATCTGGTAACAAAACAACTGCTTGAAAAAGCTAGCTGCGGGAAATTACGTCAAGCACCTGTTTTTGTTAATGATCCAAGATCAAGACAAACAGTTTTTTGGCCTCCAGATTATCAGGATGTTATGCAGCTGCTAAAAGATTTACTTAATTTTATCAAAAAGCAAGAGGGGATAATTGATCATTTAATTTTAGCAGGGATTTTTCATAAACAATTTGTGCTCATTCATCCTTTTATGGACGGTAATGGTCGCACAGTACGTTTACTGACAAAATTATTATTAGCAAGACTTGGACTTAATACTTTTAATTTGTTTAGTTTTGAGCGCTATTATAACGCAAATGTTACTAAATATTTTTCTCTGGTTGGCGAGCAAGGAAATTTCTATGATTTAAAAATTGATTTTACTAAGTGGTTAGAATATTTTACTGATGGTATTATTGACGAGTTATTACGCGTTAAAGGCGAATTAGCCAAAGCGAATCAAGCCCCAGCCTCAGGCCTAAAAGAACATCATCATATTATTTTAAATTACATCAAAGAGCATGGCTCTATTAACGATGCTCTATATTCTAAATTAGTTAAACGCGCAAAATCAACTCGCGCTTTAGATTTTCGTTATTTACTTGATCAAGATTTAATTAAACGGCACGGAAAAGGCAAGGCCATTTATTATTGTTTGAAGAGATAAATTTATTATGGCTACAAAATTTGATGACTTATCTTCAGAAAAAAAAGGCAAGACAACAGAACAGCCTGCCGATCTTGATGTTGAAAAAATGCTAAAAGAAGTTGCTGAGGCAAAATTAATTCATAACAATTAACGGAATAAAATTTTTACTCGACAGAAATAAGATAGGCAATTATTAGTAAATATATTTATATGACACCCATCATAAAACAAGAAGGAAGAACAAAAATATTCATTAAGACACCTCAGGAAATTGAGGATGCAATGAATCAAGGCTTAGAGAAACAAAAAATGGAGGCAGTAGAAAGAAAAAAAAAATGGATTGAGGATGCGCTAGCTAAGAAACTAGTAGAAGAAGAACCAAATAAAAAGACTCGCGTAATAATTACCGTTCCTTTATATAGAGAGTTCGATGAAATTGTTCCTCAATTAGAATCTTTAGCTAGACAGACAGTTTCTCCAGAAAATTTTGAAGTGATTATTTTGGTTAATAATAAACCAGAGGCGGAAAAAGAAAATAGTGAAGCCTATAAAGATAATCAAAAAACTTTACAGGTAGGAAAAAGATTACACAGTGAAAAAGAGCCCTTAGATTTAAATGAATATCGCGAAAAGGTATTATCTTACGTTAAAGCAAATGGTATTGCGGTTCACATGATTGATCAATCTTCCGTTGGTACATTGCATGATATTGCAGAGATTAGAAATGAAATTGATCAAGAAGCATATCGGCGATTATTATTAACTGATATAGGAGATCAAGGTGTTATTACTTGGCTTGATGCAGACACTCTAGTAGAAGCTAGATATGTAGAAAAAATTTTAAATGCCTTTAAAGACCCTAATTTAGACAGCCTTTTTGTTGATTTAGATTTTTTTGCTAATAAAGGGGCTGATGAAAAAATTTTTCAACACACATATGATTATCAATATGGAATGCAGTATAGGCAATTTGGAAGTTTATTAGGCTGTCCGAAAGAATTTTCTCATGTTGGTGGATGTCAAATGGTGGTTCGAGCCGCTGTGCTACCTAAAATTGGTGATATTAGATGTCTAGATAAAAGAAACCATGTAGGAGAAACTGATTATATGTCTGAGGTATTAAGCCTTGGAACTAATAGTAAACATGCTGAGAATATTTGGGTGCATACTAAAGATAGAGCCAAACAAGATGGTTTAACTTATTCTCACAGCAGATATTTATCGGTGAAAGATCCTATCCATCATCCAAATAGACAGCCAAGGTTTTCTTATCAGGTAGTTATGGAACAAGCAGCAATAATAAAAAAACAATTGAATCTAATGATCCATAAAAATGAGCTTACTCAAGCAAGGGCGACAACATATCATGAAGAAGCTTTGCGGAGAATTTTATCAGCTATTGGTATTAAGGATGTAACTACAGCTAATGCAAATGGTATAGATTACAATTGGATAACTATTCAAGGAGTTTTTCGAGAACAATATGGCGAACTATGGCAAAGTGCTAAACCGGTAGACCATATAGAAGATATCTTAATGGTTTTAAGAAATTTTATCAATAACGAATCAGAGTTGTCTGCACTAGAGCAATGTATTCAAGAAAGTATTCAAAAAAGCGAAAGTCATCTTGAGGCAGTTCAGTATTTTTTTAGAGGGATAATATCATCTGCCTATGAACAAGGTTTAAATAAAATTCATTTTTCAGACGATCCTATAGCTGAAGAATTTTTTTCTCAGAATCCATGGGCAGAAAAAAAGCTCAATGAATTATTAAATAAATGTCATAATCAAGAAGATGTTATGTTGGAGTTGCAAAAAGAATTTCCTGATTATTTTAGTGATTTTGAGCAAACCCCTTGTCGCAAGGCAGTGGCTACACTACAAGGTATTTCTGTTTTTTTAAAAAAAGTTAGAAATCATCCAGCACAATTTCCAGTTGCCAACAAGTTTTTTACCGAAACTTTTTGGCAAAAAGAAATTGATTTAAATTCATTTATTCAAGGCATAAAAATTGAAAACAATGATGCTATAGTTAATCAATGAGAAAATTATTTAGAAAAATCTTTCTTATTTTCCAATAAAATAAATACTTTAAAAATGTTAAGGAAAATAAGCTAATACATGGCAGGATAAATATATTAGAAAACAATAAATTTATTATGGCTACAAAATTGGTACTCGTCTGTTTAATTTGTTAATTAGCGAGGCCAAAAAATATGGTGCCACCACATTAAGCGGTAATGTCACGAGTTTGTCTGCACTTAAAACCCGCGCCAGATTATTTGGTAAAGACAATTTAAAATTTCAAAATAGGAGTTATCGGCCACTTGATATTACTTACGAAGAGGTTCTAAAAGGCGATATTGATTATATTGTCAGTGTTGATTTATAAAAAACAGTGTAAACAACAGGGGGCTAAACCAGCAGAAATTGTTCCCCTTAAAATAGCCCTTAAAAAATGCCACGGTGGGTAAAAAAGAAAAATTTTTAAAAATTTGCTTTGTCCTTATTTTTTTGATATGGTTTATATAAAGTTTATTATTATGGTTAAAAAAAAGTTATCCCAAAAAGTAAAAAACGAAGTATTAGATTTTACACGAATTTTACAAGAAGCTAATATTCCTATTGAAAAGGTTTATGTTTTTGGATCTTATGCCAAGGGTACACAAAATAAATGGAGTGATGTTGATGTTTGTGTTGTTTCTAAAAAATTCACTAATTCTTGGCAGGCTACTCAGATGTTATGGCAAAAGCGACAAAAAGATCATGGCTTAACAATTGAACCAGTTGGTTTTCATCCCAAAGATTTTTTATCTTTATCAACTCTTACTGCAGAAATTCTCAAAACCGGCATTCGCGTTGTTTAATGTAGAAACTTGGCGGTCAAATTTCCCTTAAAATAACCCTTCAAAAAATGCCACGGGGTGTAATATTTTCCCATTTAATCGTCTAAAAACACCTCATTTTTTTTGCGCGATACTTGCGTGATACTTTTTATAAATTAAAATAACACCTCCGGAGATTTTTTCCATCAAAACCTATTTGGTTAAATTTAAAAAAACTGTTATAATCTTTTTAAAGATTAAGTTAATCATTAAACAAATGTCTCAATTATTCTGTAGGCGCAAAGGTATTTTATTAGGAACAGTATTTTTTTTATTGGGGTTTTTAGTTCTGCCATGGCCGCAAATGGTCAAAGCGGTTGACACCTTGCCGCCTGCGCTTAAAAT
>MHKJ01000052.1:5125-5859 GCA_001818355.1 Candidatus Kerfeldbacteria bacterium RIFOXYC2_FULL_38_9
ATCTTAAGGAACAGAGCAGTTTTTTAGCTTTAACGCCGCAAGATGTGAACGGAGGCACAGTGGCTGTTTGTAATTTAGACAACAAAGGAGCGGATGAAATTATGGTCGGCGCCGGACATGGTTCTAAACCTGAAATAAAAATTTATAACCGCAAAGGAACACTCAAAACTTCTTTTATGGCTTTGCCGGATTATATGTTGGTAGGTTTAAATGTGGCCTGTGGAAAACTCGATGGCGCCAAAAAACCAGCTTCAATTGTGGTGGCCGCGGGTCGTGGCGGAGGTCCTTTAGTGCAGGTTTTTGACCAAAACGGTCATCGGCGGAATTCTTTTTTTGCTTATGACCAAGCTTCCAGGAACGGAGCTTTTGTGGCTGTGGGTAAAGTAGATAGAAAAACTTCAGGTGCGCAGATAATTACCGGATCCGGCCCGGGCGCCAGGTCTGATGTGCGGGTTTTTGACAAACAAGGTAATTATTTGGGTCTTGATTTTTTACCGTTTGCGCCTGAATATGAAGGCGGTGTATCGGTGGCGGTTGCCAATGTAGACGGCGGCAAACAAGCGGAAATTGTCATGGCGCAACATGTTTTTGGCGGACAGGTTAAAGTTTATAAAAATGATGCGCAAAAAAGCATCTTGGCCGAGTTCAATCCTTATGTCGATGGTTTTATGGGCGGCATCAATGTAGCCAATGTCGGAGATGTGGATAAAGACGGAGTAGAAGAGTTTATGACC
>MHKJ01000052.1:6112-7714 GCA_001818355.1 Candidatus Kerfeldbacteria bacterium RIFOXYC2_FULL_38_9
TAAATGGGAATACGGGCCAAATCATCCGGATAATTATGATATTAAAAATGTGCACAATAATTTAAGATTTCGCTCCAACATGTATATTCACGAAGCCTACTGGCACAGTAATTTCGGCCACCCCATGAGTCATGGTTGTATTAACGTCAACCTAGCCAATTCCAAACTTATTTATGATTGGGCCGATGTTGGCAATGCGGTTTGGGTTCATTAATATTATTTTTTTCCATGTCTTCATTTGAGAAAAAAGCGATAGGATATTTTTTCTTTATTTTTTTAAGTCTTCCTTTGGTTACTAACGCTTTTCCCAGCCGCGTTCCAGAGTTACAGATTGTAGATTTTCAAAAAAGAACACTTGCCAGTAGTTGGTCGGTTTTTCCCAGAGATTATCGCGGAGGCATAGCGGTGGCGACCGCTCCAATGGACAATAAGCCCGGTGACGAACTGGTTGTCGGTCAAGACGGCGGTCAAGACGCTAAGGGTTTAGTGAGAATTTTTTCCGCCGATAAACTTTTACGAGAATTTTTAGCTTTTCCCGAAGGCGCAGAACAAGCGGAGATGAGTTTGGCGGTTGGCAATCTTAATCAAGACGCACTGGCTGAAATAGTGGTGTCCACTCCGCGCGGACTTGCCAATACCGTTTTTATTTTTAACGCCGAAGGCAAGCTCGCTCCCGGCACTGTTGGCGCTTTTGTGCCTTTTCCGGAATTAACCGCCGGTGTTTCTGTTGCGGTTGGCAATGTTGTGGGAGATGAGGATTTAGAAATTATCGCGGGAACAGGCGCCGGCGCCGAACCAAAAGTGCGGATTTTCAACGCTCAAGGAGAAGAGTTGACAGCAGAGTTTTTCCCTTTTCCGGCTGATCAAAAGTTCGGTTTATCTTTGGCCACCATTAAAGAGCCAACGGGTCAAAATGATGCTTTAGCCGTAGGTTTTTTAAATGGCGGAAAAACTCAAGTGAAACTTTATCAAATAATTCCTCATCAGGCTTATCCTGTTTTGGCTGATTTTAGCGCTTGGACCAAAGAATTTCTCAGTGGCGTAAAACTGGGCGGCATTGATGTGGATAATGACGGTCGCGCAGAAATAGCGGTCGCACCTCTTAATGACCAGCAAGCGGAAATTCGTTTTTTTACGCAAGAAGGCCAACGGATCAATATCACGCCTTTTCAATTTTATGAAGAGGATTTTTTAGGGGGCATCAACTTTGTGGTGGCTGATACAGATCAAAATAACCTGCCGGAATTTATTATTGCTCCGCGCGAACAGCGCAAAATCGGCGATCTTTCTTTTGGCGATAAATACATTGAAGTGGATTTAAGCGAACAAGTGATGCACGCTTGGGAAGGCGGATATTTAAGAAAATCATTTTTGGTTTCTACGGGCTTGCCCGGCACGCCCACGCCTGTAGGCCATTGGTCTATTTTATTTAAAATCGCGAGCCATGTTTACGATGGTCGTCCGGCTTATTATTTTCCCAATACTCCCTGGAATTTGCGCTACAAAGCCGGTGGACCGGAAAGCAATTATTATTTTCACACCGCTTATTGGCATAATAATTTCGGTCACCCCATGAGTCACGGTTGTGTGAATATGCGTGAA
>MHKJ01000053.1:0-9781 GCA_001818355.1 Candidatus Kerfeldbacteria bacterium RIFOXYC2_FULL_38_9
GGAAAGCGCCGGTAAACAGAATCGTATTGTAAATTTTGCGCCGCTACCTTAGCCGAATTGGGATCGTTAATAGCCACGATCTCTACTTCGTCTTGATGGTTTTCATAAGCCACTTTAAAAGCCATTTTTCCGATGCGACCAAAACCATTGATGGCGATACGTACTTTTTTTTCCATACAAAATAAATTATTGTTAAAAATTAACTACTTATTTAGTTATTAAATAATTACTAAAATTATAACACTCTTGATAAGAAACAGTAAAGTTTTAATACCTCAATTCCAAGTATAATTTTGAAAAGTCCAATTTAATAATTTCTTCATTTCCGTAAAACGCGCTTCATCAGTGTCCGCGCCTAAAATAACTCCGATTATTGTACGATTGCTTTTCGGTTCTTTAGCTTTTACGGTTAAACAATAACCAGCCTCTTCTGTGTACCCGGTTTTGCCTCCAATAATATCAAAATCTTTATCAAATAATAGTTGATCTGTGGTATAAGCATGCAATTTAAGATCAGAATTAAGCGCAGTAATGGCGTAAGCTGGCGTTGTTGCAGCTTTCAAAATTTCCGGCTGACTGAAAGCGCTTTGAGCCAATAAGGCCACATCTTGAGCTGAGGCCGTGTCTTGCCAAGACAAACCATGAAAATCCACAAACTGGCCGTTTTGCATGCCAATTGCTTGGGCCTTACGATTCATGGCTTGCAGATATTCTTCATCAGACAAGCTGGAAGAATGCGCCAAAGCATTAGCCGCGTCATTATAAGAAGCGATCAAAGCGGCGTGTAAAATATCGTTAATAGACAACTGCGTGCCCACCGGTAAATTCATATCCTTACCGTCCGGCGTGTCATCCTTGCTGGTGAGTGTGTAAGAATTATCTGAACCTTGATGATCTAACCACACCAACGCGTTTAAAAGTTTGGTAATAGAAGCGATGGGTTGTACTATTTGAGGATTCTTTTGCCACAAAATTTCTTTAGTGTCCGCATCTAAAACCAGAGCGGTGCGGCTAAAAATATGCGGATTAGTATCATTGCTAATTTTTTTAGGCGGTAGAGCTTTAGTGCGAATTTTTTTCTGGAGATGCCATTCCAATTTTTCTGACACCGGCTGTTGAGCTGATGACGTTTCTATAATAGTAGGCACTAAAAAAAATTCTTTGGATTGCAAAAAAGCGCTGGCCTGAGAAGAATTGGATAAGTGACTTATGATGACTAAAGACAAAATAAATTGTTCAAACATAAACTACAAAATATCTGATTTTTTAACTTGCTTAATTTGACCCTGTGTTAAATTAAGCCTGAATTTGCCGATGCGGACACGTAAAATCATTGTAACACGATTTCCGACTTCGTAAACCATGCGTCGAATTTGCCGTTTATAACCCTGGGTTAAAACCATAGTCAAGGTTTTTTCTCCGGTTTGCTCGAGGCTTTTAAGTTGAGCTTTACCCTCGGGAAAAATGATGCCCTTTTTTAAATCGGCGATTTGGTTGGCGGTTAAAATTGAGCGCACCGTAACTGCGTATTCTTTTTCATGAGCAAACGAAGGGTGAGTAAGTTGTTGGTGCAAAGCGCCGTCGTTGGTTAACAAAAGTAAGCCTTCAGAATTTTTATCCAGTCTTCCTGCCGGTTTAAGGTGTTGCCATTTTTTGGGCAGTAAATCAATCACCGTTTTTTCCGCGTGCGCATCCGCACAAGTACAAGTGACTCCTTTGGGTTTGTTCATGGCTACAATAATTTTCTCCTGATTGATGGCTAAACATATTCCGTCTACTGCCACTTCATCTTGATCTTGAACTTGCGTTCCCAAAACTTTCACCACCATGCCGTTGATGCTTACTTTGCCATCAGCAATAAGTGCATCGGCTTTACGACGCGAACACCAACCGCTGTGGGCGATAAATTTATTCAGGCGCATTTATTGTTTAAAAAAATCTTCCGGGTCTTGTTGAGAAGCCAATAATTCTTGCAAATGGGTATTTTGATTAAGTTCTGTATAATTTGGCAAATCAGCCGTATGGGAAATTCCTAAATATTTCAAAAAATCGAGCGTTACTTGGTAAACAGGAATACCCACTTCGTTTTCCCCCACTTCTTCTATCAAACCCCTAATCATTAAATTGCGCAAAATCAAACTACAGTTTACCCCGCGGATTAACTCTATTTCCGATTTAGCCACAGGCCCTCGATAAGCAATAATAGTCAATGTTTCCAAAGAGGGACGAGTTAATTCTCCGTTTTCTTCAGAATGTAAATATTTACTTACCAAATCCGCATTCGGTGCGGCAGTCATTAACTGAACATTCTCTCCTTCATAAACAATATTGACGCCACTGTGACGTTCTTGATAATTTTGCCTCAAGTCCGCCAAAGCTTGTTGCACTTCTGCCGACACGCAACCGCAAATTTGCGCCAATTTTTTAATGGTTAAGGGTTTGGATTCCACAAAGAGAATGGATTCGATTTTGCTAGACAATTCAGACATAAAAAATAGTTAAATTTTTTCAATAGTAATATTTTGAAATGATTTTTCTTGTTTAACCACAATAGTCTGTTGTTTTACCAGTTCTAACAAAGCTAAAAAAGTAATCACTATTTCACTGCGGTCGTGGCTATTTTGCATTAACTGATAAAAATTAAGGTGCGCTTGTTTTTCCAGGGCTTGTTGAATTTGCACAAATTTTTCCCGCAAGCTCACTACTTTGGCCAAAGCCGCCTTGGGCAGTTTAACCACTGGTTCTAATAAACTCAAAACATCCACAAAAACCTGTTGCAGACGTTCTAAACTTAATAGTTGGGGCGGATGAAAAGCCACTTGATATATTTTCTTGCTTACGGGTTTGGCAAACAAAAAATTTTTCTGCGCAATCATTTCTTCAATAACTTGTGTGGCCGTAGCATACTTTTTGTACATCTTCAGTTGTGTGGTTAAATCACTGGGATTTTCCTCTTCTTCCACTTGTAAAAAAGGCAATAAAGCCTGAGATTTAAGCAAGAGCAACTTGGTGGCCACAACCAAAAAACTCGCCAATTCTTCCGGGGAACGCTCATCAATCTCTTGCAAATAAGCTAAAAACTGTTCGGTCACGCTGGACAAAGAAACTGTTGTAATGTCCATTTGTTTTTCTTCAATCAAGTGCAATAACAGATCTAAAGGACCGGAAAAATTTTCAAGTTTAATATCTTTCATCTCTTTGGCTGTTGCTGTGTCCTCCATACAGCTTTTGTATTATTATTTTTGATTTTTAATAGTGATACCCAATTCGTCTAGTTGTTCCTCGGCAACCTCTGAAGGAGCTTCCATTAACGGGTCACGCGCATCATTGGTTAAAGGAAAAGCAATAACATCACGAATAGCATCTTCACCGGCTAAAATATGCACCAAACGATCAATACCGGGTGCAATGCCACCGTGCGGTGGAACGCCATAAGTAAACGCCTCTAGCATGTGCGCAAACATTTGTTTCTGACGATCTGTAAAACCGATCAAATCAAAAATTTTCTCTTGCAGTTTTGCATCATGAATGCGCACGCTACCGCCACCAACCTCCAAGCCGTTTAAAACCATATCATGTTGATAAGCGCGTACTTTGCCCGGATCTGTTTCCAATAAAGGAATATCTTCAACACGCGGAGCAGTAAACATATGATGAGATGGCGCCCATTTTTCTCCAGCACCGTGAAAAAAATCTTCTTCAGTTTGTTCCGTAAACAAAGGAAAATCTAACACCCAAGCAAACCCAAGTTCATTGGGATCGTTTTTATCTTTACGAATATCAAATTTATCCGCGCCGTATTTTTCCAAAGCTTCTTTATGGCTAAAACGCGGCCATGGAGTTTGCGTTAAATGTTTTTCCGGAAACAATTCTGTAATCATGGAAGTATATAAATCCTCTGCTAATTGTAAAATATCTTCTTGAACTACAAAAGACATTTCCAAATCCAATTGATAAAACTCTCCTGGCGAACGATCAGCTCTAGCATTTTCATCACGAAAACATGGTGCGATTTGAAAATATCGCTCAATGCCCGCCACCATTAACAATTGCTTATATTGTTGCGGACTTTGCGGTAAAGCAAAAAACTTTCCTTGATGAATACGAGATGGCACCAAATAATCACGCGCACCCTCAGGTGTAGATTTAGATAAAATCGGAGTTTGAACTTCAGTAAAACGACGGCTGGTTAAATAATTACGCATATAATGAATAACTCGATGTCGTAATTCTATATTTTTCTTCATACGTTCTGTACGCAAATCCAAATAACGATATTGCAAACGTAATTCTTCGTTAACTTTTTTAGTATCTTCCGTAATTTCAAAGGGCGGAGTTTTGGCCTCGTTTAAAATTTTAAGTTCCAAGGCTTCAATTTCAATTGTGCCGGTAGCTAAATTTTTGTTTACTTGTTTTTTCGGACGAGCGTTTACTTGACCCACAATTTCTACCACAAATTCAGAACGCAGTTTAACAGCCTCTTGGAGAGCCTCTTGATGATTAGGCAAAAAAACCACCTGACAAATGGCGGTTTTATCACGCAAATCAATAAAAATGAGTTTACCCATATCGCGCCGAATGTGCACCCAGCCGTTTAAGCGTACTTGTTGCCCGATTTTATCCACACTATCTATGATCCATGTTCTCTCCATAATATTTTAAAAATAATTAAACAATTATAAAAACCCCAGTATCTTTCAGTATAAGCCAAAATCCCGTCCTGTCAAAATTAGCTAATATTAGCCTATTTTTTACTAAAAAACTTGACAAAAACACCATAATAAACTATATTTATATTAGCTACGTTGAGAATCTAGAGTTCTCCGCAGCCTTCGATGCCTTCGTTGTGAAACGAAACGCATCAAAGATTGATTGTTCCAATCAATCGGAACAATCAGCGGCTCAAAATACATTTGTATTTTGGGTCTCTTCTTTTTTAGGACATTTTTTACTTATTACGCGCCAGTTATTTTTCCCCCAAATAATTTACCAAATGGTTTTTCAACATCACTGCGCGCGCTTGCCAGGGTTTCATCTTGTACTAATTTACCACTTTTTTCAATGCCCAAAATTCTGGTAGTTTCTGGATCTAAATCATCAAATAAATTCTGGTCGTGATTAACAATCACAATAATTTTTTGCGGAAATTCTTTTCTCCATTTATTTATTATGCTAAAAACAACAGGCTGGAGCATGGCATCAACTCCTGAAGTTGGTTCGTCCAATAAAATAACCTTAACACTATCCGGATCTATTTTAAGACGATAATCAAGGGTTAAAAAACTTAACATTTTTTTCTGTCCCCCACTAATAGAATCTATGTCGCGATTAATAATCATTTCTTCATGCGGACGATCACTGTTTGTTCCTTTTATTTTTTGAATCTGTGCTAGCCACCGATCAAAACCGTGTTCTTTTAACAATCCCAAAAAAACTTCTTCTCTGTATTCTAAATTACCAACCACATTGTCTTTCAAAGATTTTGTTTCTGCTGGATAAAATTGGTTGGATAAAAAAATTCCCGAACGATAGAACTTCCTGTCTAAATCTTTTGGCATAATATCATCAACCATCAGAACTCCGCGCTCATTCTCTAAACCATAAAGCGCTTCAAGCAAAGTTGATTTTCCAGCACCAGTTTCACCAACCACCACTGCCATATCTCCCGGGTTTATTTCTAAATAGGAAACCTGCAAAGATTTTCTTTTAACATCATGAAGCTCTAAATGCCAATTCTCAGGAGCTATTTCTCCCCTTTCCATAAATTGTAACCGAATATTGCCCAGTTCTACAATTGGTCTTAATTTCCAGGAAAAGCTCCCAAGTCTTTCCAAAAATTGATTCAACTCTGCCGTTAACTGATTGGAAACCACGGTTGACTCCATTAAGCTCGCTCCCAAATCAGGCCGACCATTTAAAATAGCAGTGTTGGCGGCAAGTAGTGCAGGTAAAACAAAAGCACCAAGGGCTTGATATTTAGCCATGGTTTTATTCCAGGCGCTTTTAGCAAGATAAATCCTGTGTGATTCTTGTTCTTTGGGGCCCATCGCTCCTTCACGTGTTTTTTTTAAAAACATAGCCTCATCCAAGACTCCAAGGAAATTTGCTGATTCAACTCTTACTTTTTGATCTGCCTCAGAAATATCTCTGCCTTTTTTCATAGCAATAATAAAATTTATCGCTGTTACTCCCAAAACAGAAACGAATAAAGCCGGATCTTGTAAACGAAATGCCAAAGAAGCAGATAAACCAATGATTTTACTAAGATTTAAACCAAGGGCGGAGATAATTTCTTTGTTTAAAGTCTCTAAGGAAGAAAGAGTATCGACGATATATTGTCTTAATAAAGCGTGGTCTGTTTTAGTAAATAAATCCGGCGACGACTCAATAATAGCGGCGCAAATTTTTTGTGCCATGCCGCTCTCTTTATAAATACGTTTATAAATAAATTCATTAAAAGCCGCTTCCCATAGCCCGCCACCTAATTCAGAAACAGCAAAACTAGAAGCCGCCAAATAACCACCTGCGGCATCATTGGTTCGTAGTGTCTCGCCTACAAAAATACTAGTTAAAGGCGCCACACCGCCTAACAGAGCGGCACTGGCGGTAAAAGTAGCCGTAGCCGCTTTGGCATCACCAAAAACATAACGCAACACTTCTTTAAAAACCATAAAAGTAGAGTGCGGCATTGGCTTTCCTTCTTGATATTCTTGTTTTAAAATTATAACTGCTTCTTTTAATTTTTGTTCGTCTTCTTCGGGACGAACGGATTTTAAATGTGCCAAAATTTCCTCATCGCTATATTTTGCCTCCAAACCAAGCATAATTTTATAAACTACTACTTTTTTTTGGTATTGATCCACGATTTCTGTAGCGATCAATCCTGCATCAAAATCTTCTTGATAAACCTGATTAAACTTTTCAACATGTTGACTGTGTCTATGCCTTTCTTCTTGAGAAAATACTGCTTGGTCTACAAGTTTTCCAGCCCCTATTTCTTGTTTATAATAATTTTTTTCTTCTTGCGCTCTTTTAAGTTCTTCAGAAATAGATTTTTTACCTAAAATATCTGCTGTTTTTTCTAATTCTATTTTTAAGTCTGCAATATATTCTGCCAAATCTTCTAAAATACTTTTTTGCTCTAAAGGGTCGTGTTCAATAAATTCCGACAATAAAGCCTGATCAGATTGTTGGGTGGCGTTAAAATAAGCTTGTAATACTTCTGTTAAATTTGCTATATGCTGAACACGTTCTTCTGTGGTAAAAAAATCTCTAGTGTTGGCCTTTTCATACACCGCTGACATAAATTGATCAAGCGCTTTTTGGGCGACTAAAAAAGTTTCTGAGGAATAACGCTCATTAAAATGAGCAAAATATGCCTGGGCTTTTTCCGCAGAAAAACCCCTTATCTCATCGCTAAGATATTGTCTGGTGGGCTGATCTATTGGTCTTTTATTTTCGTAAACAGACATAAATTTCTTCTAAAATACTCATCCTGCTTAAAACTAATTATTCAGTCAGACGTGGTAATTTTCTTTGCGCCTTTTTATAAGCCACAATTTTTTGTTCAATGTCATCAATTATAGCTTGAGTAGAACGCGGATCGCTAATGTGATTATTGATAACGCGAGTACAATAATGCTGTGCGGCGCGGAAAAGTTTAGAAAAATTCTTGCTTGCAATACTATGATCTTCCCATTCATATTCTAACACTATATCAAAATCAATATCAGTTGGTTGCGCGGCTTGTCTTAATTTTTCTTCACGTTTTTTATAAAATATTACTGCTTCTGCCATAACAAATGACATCGCTTCTAATGGTACGCGACTAAGCCTGTTGGCCAGAACCGCCCGATTACCTTCCACAAATTTTTCAAAATGAGTTGTTCCAAAATTACTAAAATCCTGCGTACTAAACATCTTTTCAGCAATACTAAATGCTTTAACAACTGCTTCAACATAATCGCGTGCAGACTTTTGTTCATTGCCGCAAGCTTGAAAAAGATGATCATACAAAGGAGAAAAAAGGGAGGCTTTAATTCTTTCAGCACCGGAACCATCGCGTATATAAGCTAATAATTCATCCTTAATAGGACGAAATAGCGGATTACATAAATCCAAATTATCACCATATTCCATATATTCCTGCATATCAAACAACCGCTTATACTCTGGCAGATGCTCCGGTAAAAAACTGCCACTACGATCAATACCGTAAAGACGATCGTGCAATAAATGCGCTTTTTCATGAACAACAACCCGTTTTTCCCAATTTGATTCAACTACTTCATCACAAGCATTAATGAGTAATAAACGCAATTTTATCCCTCCGACAACATCAAGCATAAAAGTACGATGATAGCTTCCTCCTGCTGGTAACACATTTGTAGCGTCATTATGCCCCTTTCTCATAGCAATATAATCTTTGTCTTTTTCACAAATACACAAAAAGTAACCTTCCTGTTGACTAATGCGTATGGTACCGCTGGGTTTTCTACCGGTATGAATCTCAAATAATCTTTTGCCGTTTTCTTCCGGGGTTGATTGACACAAATCAATACCTTTTTTCTCTTTTAAATACAAGCGTTGGCGGTTAGCGGAAATTTCACTAAGCTGATATGCTATCAAGCTTGCTCTATACATTTTATAAAGTGCTTCATCATTTTTTAAGTCAATATCAAAAATATTCCGAGCGAGATTGTAGAATCTATTTTCTATTTCTGCTCTCCAAGGAGCTGATTGAGAAAAATCTGTAGCTTGTTTAATACTTTCTGCATGATGTACATCACTTTGCAAAAAACGCTCAAAATATAAATTTAAAACTGCCATTTTATGATGCGTCTGTTCATATTTTTCAAAAGATGATTCATTTTCTATTGATGTCGCATCTTCCTGTTGTTTTCTTTCTTTGCAACCACCTTCTGGTGCCTGAAAAAAAGTATATTCATTTTTCATAATATGATTACTTACCAATTTTTAGGGAGTAATGCGGTTAATCATACGGGGAAAAGGAATGGTTTCGCGGATATGTTTGACGCCACAAATCCAACGCACCCAACGCTCTAAGCCAATACCGCCACCGGCATGAACAATACTGCCATATTTGCGCAGGTCCAAATACCATTGATAATCTTCCATACGATATTTTCGTTCTTTCAAATTTTTTACCAGTTTATCATAATCATTTTCACGCACAGCGGCTGTGGCTATTTCACCACCTCCCTCGGGGGCAATTAAGTCCGCGCAATAGCCACGCTCCACACCATCTTCATCTGTATAGCGTTTCATATAGAATGCTTTAACAGCATAGGGGTAATCTTCCACAAATACCGGCACTCCGTATATCTCGCCGATTTTTTCTTCAGCCTCCGTATTTAAATCATCTTCTGACTGCAAATTAAATCCATGTTCTGTATTCAATAATTTAATGGCGTCACGTAATTTTAAACGCACGAATGGTGTTTTAGCTGCTTTTTCTAACGTGGTTGTATCACGACCAAGAATAGCTAGTTCTTGTTGACGATTTTTTAAAACACACCCAATGACATATTGTAGCATCTGCTCAGTAAAATCTTCACTCTGTTGTTGATCAAAAAATGGCGCCTCCCAATCCATCATCCAAAATTCAGTTAAGTGTTTTCTGGTTTTTGATTTTTCCGCCCGAAATGCTGGACCAAAATCGTAAACCCGACCTAATCCATGCTCAATGGCTTCTAAATACAACTGTCCAGACTGCGTTAAATAAACTGTATTCCCAAAATAATCGACTTTATATAATTGT
>MHKJ01000053.1:9793-14894 GCA_001818355.1 Candidatus Kerfeldbacteria bacterium RIFOXYC2_FULL_38_9
CATGATGTGGGTTGAAAAATTGGTGTATCTGTACGAGTAAAGCCCTCTTGATGCAAAAATTCCTCAATTCGCCAAGTAATTTCATCGCGAATCCGAAGTATCGCCCAGGGTGTTTTGGAACGCAAATATAAGTGACGATTTTCAAACAAAAAATCCGGTCCGTGTTCTTTTTTGCCAATGGGATAGTTCTGCGCCAATTGCATCACTTTGATATCTTGCACTTGTATTTCGTACTCTTCTTTTTTGGGATGTTTGGAAACTCGTCCCAAAATTTCCACCGAAGATTCTTGAGTTAAATTTTGAGCTGTGTCCCACACCGGTTGCGGAACTTCATTTTGAGAAACAATAGCCTGTACAAAACCAGAACCGTCACGCAATTGTAAAAAAGTTATTTTGCCGCTAGAACGCTGATTGCAAACCCAACCCTTAAGGGTTACCTCTTCTTCCACTTGGTTTACTAATTGAGAAATTTTAGTGTACATAATTTATGTGATAGATTATTTTTCTTTATCTTCTTCTCTTTTCTGCAAAATAGCCACGGCTTTTTCCATGGCAATATTCTGTTTTCTAACTTGCTCAAAACGTAAAATAGCTAAATGCTCTTCCACGTGATCCAAAAGCTCAGCGCGATCTGTTGGTCGCAAATAGGTAAATTGAAACTCTTTTAAAGCCTTGATGGTGGGTGGCATGCGGGTGTCCGCATCAATAGAAATTCGGAAGGCGTATTTTAAAACGTCGCTGGCGCGCTCTTCGGAATATTTATGATCTAAATATTTACAAAAACGGATCATTTCAGTTAACAACCCTTCAATTTCGTCAAACCGCTCCGCGATAATTTTTCCCGGTATAATATATTCTTTATAATCCGCCTCAATTAAATCCACCATATCATCTTCCCCATTTTGAATATCAAATCTCATTTGCGCCAAAAAATCTTCTACTAAAAAATTCACTAAATCAATACCAATAGTTTCAGCCGCCGCAACATAAGCAAAAAATTCCGACTTCACTAAAGGATTGCGTAATGATTCAAACGGAGCCGAAAACAAAGCAAACAATAAATTACGGTCGGAAATTTGCCGTTCTAGCTCGTCATATTCCAAAATACTTTTGGCTAAATCTTCTACTTTAGTTAAGGTATATTGCTTAGCAATTAAAGCCTGAAGTTTTTTTTCATATTCTTCAATTTGTTTTTGCAGTTCTTGTTTGGTTTTAAAAATTTGTTCGCCGGTTATATTCATATTTTTTTAGTAAATTTTAAGCAACTCTTTTGACAGGCAAATCATGGGTACGGTTTTTGACCATAAAAATATATTTTATGATCTCAGTCAAGATTATAACAAAAATTGCCGATATTAACACTATTGTCCACTCAAAAAATCCAATAGCTACTGTATGTAAAAATTTCTGTAAAAAGGGCAAATATATTCCGGCTAGCTGGATCAAAAGAGCACCTAAAACAGAAACAATCAACCAGGGATTACTATAAAAAGTTTTATGAATAATAGAGTGGCGCAAGGTGCGAATGGAAAAAACATACAACAACGAATCAATGGCCAAGGAAGCAAAAACCACGGTACGTGCTAAAGCCAGGTCGTTGGTAGTTTTCCAAAAATACCAAAAAATGAAAATATTCCCCACTCCAGTAAATACGGAAACTAGAAGAACCAGCCATTTCATTTCCGCGTTCATAACAGGTTCAGCCAAAGGACGGGGAGCATCATTCATAATTTCTTTTTCTTTAGGATCAACAGTTAAGGCCACTCCGGGAAAACCGTCGCCCACTAAGTTGATCCACAAAATTTGAGCGGCGAGCAAGGGCAAGGGAATGCCTATCAGTAAAGACAGAATAATTAAAATGACTTCGGAAAAAGAATCGGAAAGCAAAAAAACCAAAACTTTACGAATATTGTCAAATATTCCCCGGCCCTCTTCGATAGCGGCCACCATGGTTTCAAAATTATCATCAAGTAAAACAATATCAGCCGTTTCCTTGGCGACATCGGTGCCGCTACCTAAGGCCACGCCAATATTGGCCGCTTTTAAAGCCGGCGCGTCATTTACGCCATCACCGGTCATAGCCACCACTTGACCGTGTGCCTGCCAAGCTCGAATAATATTTAACTTATCTTCCGGAGAAACCCGGGCGTAAACTGAAATTTGTTGCACTTTTTTATTCAGTTCTTCCTGGGTCATTTGGTGTAATTCTTCACCTTCTAAAATATTTTCACTGCGTGCTTTAAGATGCAGTTCTTTGGCAATAGCTTGCGCGGTTAACTTATGATCACCGCTGATGATAATAGTTTTGATGCCGGCACTTTTCGTTTTGGCAAAAATTTTGGCAATGTTGGGGCGTAAAGGATCTTTAATGCCCACAAAACCCACAAAAGTAAGATCTGTACAATCCGTTACCATTAGCTCTTTCATCGACCTTTGATCTTTATAAGCTAAAGCCAAAATGCGCAGACCGGCTTGAGAAAATTCTTTAAATTTTTGGTTAAATTTTCTTTGTTGAGACAAAGAAAAATCTTCCACTCCGCTACCCCTTCTAATTTTAGTGCACATTTTAATAACTTTTTCCGGAGCTCCTTTTACATAAATACGTCGTCCATATTTAGGATGGGCGTGCAGAGTAGCCATAAACTTTATTTGCGAATCAAAAGGAATAGCGGATAAACGCGGTTCTTCTTTTCTTATTTTATGAACATCCATGCCAATATTTAAACCCGCGCGCAATAAAGCGCGTTCGGTTAAATTGCCCACCACTACGGCTTCTTGCAAATCTGACTCATTCTGCACCAAGTGCGCGTCGTTACAAAGCATACCGATATTTAAAGCAAAAATTATCTCTCTTAAACCCTTGTCTTCGTGACGCTCCACTTCTTCCGGTAAATTATTAAAATGATAATCGGCTGTGACCAAAGAAACCACCTGCATGTTGCCTTCGGTGATGGTGCCGGTTTTGTCCGTGCAAATAACACTGGTCGAGCCTAAAGTTTCGGCCGCCTGTAAATTACGCACCAAAGCCTGACGTTTTAAAATTCTTTGCATGCCTAAGGCGAGAATAATCGTAACTGCCACCACCAACCCTTCCGGAATGGCAGAAACCGCAATGGCCACAGCGGTAGTAAAAATTTCCACAAAAGGCATACCCTTAATTAAACCAATCGCTAAAATAACCAAACAAATAATAATCACTGTGATACCAACACTGCGCGCAAAATTATTTAATTTTTTTTGCAAAGGAGTGATTTCGTCTTTAGTTTCTGTTAATAATTTGGCAATTTTACCAATTTCAGTGTGTTCACCGGTGTTGATAACCACAGCTGTGGCAGACCCCTTGGTAACGGTTGTACCGGTAAAAATCGTATTATAACGATCACCAACCAAAGCCGAGGGATTAACCGGATCTAAACCTTTTTTCACTTCAGCTGATTCTCCGGTCAAAGACGCCTCATTGGTTTCTAAATTAGTAAGCTCCAATAAATGCGCATCAGCTGGAATTTTATCTCCAGCATCAAGCAAAATAATATCGCCGGGAACAAGTTGAGAAGCTTTAATAAGTTGCTCCTCGTTTTGACGCACTACTTTGGCCGTAGGAGTAATAACCTGACGCAAGGCGGCTAAAGATTTTTCCGCTTTCATTTCCTGGATGAAACCGACTACCACATTTATCAAAACAGCGGCTAAAATAATATAAGCATCGGTAATGTCATGTAAAAAATAACTAATAAAGGCCGAACAAATTAAAATGATAATCAAAAAACCGCGCAACTGGTTGAAAAACAAAGAAACCCAGGTTTTACGAAGGGGTTTTGGTAAGCTATTAAGACCGTGGGGTTTTAAACGTTCTGCCGCCGTTTTGGCAGATAAACCCTGAAAAGAGGCGGATAATTGAGATAAAACCTCTTTGCCGTTTAAAGTATAATAAGCGGAATCTTTAATCATCTACTGCCAGTATAACAAAAAATAACCGAAAAATCCAGTTAATACTTAAGACCGATCGCGCGTAAGCGTTCATCAAATAAAGCGCCAGCGGTCGCGTCTGAATATTTTTTTGGATGCTCGTTATCAATACAAGAAGGCAAAACACTTAATTCAAAATCTTCATGCGGATGCAAATAAAGAGAAACAATATACTGAGAATGAAGTGAAGATTGAGACAAAGAATTTACTACTCGAAAATTAGCCGAGGGTAACTTATCATTAGTCAACCAAGCCAGCATATCACCTACGGCCAAAATATACTTTTCTTGGGAAAAGGCTATCGGCAACCAATTTTGACGGCGACGCTGAGGATAATCTAATCCTTGTAAAGCATCAAAATTACGACCCAAAGCTAAAGTTAAAAAATTAATATTGGTATGTTCGGCCGTGCGCATGGACTTTTGCAAATATTTTTCTTGCTTAGATAATTGATAATGATGCAAAACACGCAATAAAGTGTGGTTGGAATTATAAACAATTTGATCAAAATAATCTTCCGGCAGATCAAGATATAAAGCTAATAAATGCATAATTTTCACTCCTTCTAAATAAAACCTTTCATAGCTTTCCAAACAACTATTGCGAAAAGTAGGAATTTCTTCCGGCCAAATATTTTCAAAATAACTGCCTTCTTTAGCTTCATAAGTCCTCAGCTCTCGACCGGCGCTGAAAAATTCTTTTAGATCACCCACTTGTGTTTTTTTGGAACGCTCTCTTCCTTTGCTCACATAACCACGTTCACCGCATAATTGCGGATGTTCATATTTTTGTTTTATTTCATTTGGCAAAGAAAAAAATTTAGCCGTATCATTAAAAATTTGATTATTCAAATCAACCGGTAAAAAATTATTTTCCATTAACACAAACCCGTGTTCATGCAGAGCCTGACCAAGATTTTGAGAAAAATTTTTTTTGCTGGAGAGGCTCCCCCAATCACATTGCACAAGACTTAAAGTGGGAATGGAATTTTTTGGTTTGTTAATATAAAAATTCATAAAAAATATATAAATGTATTATAAGAATAGCACATTGAAACCAAAACACTAAATTGAATATTGGGAATATGGGACGTGAAGGACTCGAACCTTCGACCATCAGCTTAAAAGGCTGTTGC
>MHKJ01000053.1:14932-30268 GCA_001818355.1 Candidatus Kerfeldbacteria bacterium RIFOXYC2_FULL_38_9
ATCACAACTAGGAAAAGCGTAAAAATGATAACATCTTCTCAAACAACGGTCAAGAAAAATGCTAAAAAATGCTGAGAATAGACATGGACAAAAAAATTACCTCTCTACTGTGCATAACCACGGGGAAAAAATGAGGAAAGAATGGATTTTCTTATTCCCCAATGTAGAGTATGATAAACCAACATGACTGAGAACAACCAATTCAAAACAGCCAATAGCCTGGGGGAAATTCCACCGCAAAATCAAGAAGCGGAAGTGGCGGTTTTGGGCGCTTTATTGATTGAAAAAGACGCTATTATTCAAATTGCCGATCAGCTTTTGCCGGAAAATTTTTACGTGGAAAAACACCGCTTGATTTATGAGTCTATGTTGGATTTGTTTAATAAACGAGAACCCATTGATGTTTTAAGTTTAGCCAGCCGCTTGGATGAAAAAGACATTCTCAAAACTATTGGCGGCCGCGCCTATTTAGCCTCTTTAACCGCTTCTGTACCCACAGCCAGCAATGTGGAACATTATGCCAAAATTGTAAAACAAAAATCTTCTTTACGCCAACTAATCAGCGCTGGACATGATATTATCAAATTAGGACAACAAGAAAATGAAGATACGGAAAAAGTTTTGGATTTAGCAGAACAAGCACTTTTTTCAGTTTCCCAACAATCTTTAAAACAAAATTATCTGCCTATTCGTTCTATTTTAACCGAAGCTTTTGATCGTTTGGACGAAATTCATAAAAATGAAGGAAAATTACGCGGTTTATCAACAGGTTTTTCTGCCTTGGATAATCTTTTGGGTGGTTTGCAAAAATCTGATTTAGTAATTTTAGCCGCTAGGCCTTCCATGGGAAAAACCGGTTTGGTTTTAGATATTGCTCGACACGTGGCTGTTAAAGAAAAAGTAAGTGTGGGATTGGTAAGTTTAGAAATGAGTAAAGATCAATTGGCTGATCGTTTATTGTGCGCGGAGGCAGATATTGATTTGTGGAAAATGCGCACCGGTAAATTGCAAAACAACGAAGATTTTACCAGCATCGGCCGCGCCATGGGTGAACTTTCTGAAGCTCCGTTGTTTATTGACGATTCGGCTACCGCCAATATTATGGAAATTCGCACCAAAGCCCGGCGGTTACAAATGGAGCACAAAATCGGCTTGTTGATTGTTGACTACTTACAGCTGATGGAGGGTCGCGTGTCTTCGGAAAACCGGGTTCAGGAAATTGCCGAAATTTCCCGCGGACTTAAGTCTATCGCCCGCGAATTAAATATTCCGGTGCTGGCCCTTTCTCAACTTTCCCGCGCGGTGGAGCAACAAACAACCCCTATTCCAAAACTATCTCATTTACGCGAATCCGGTTCTATTGAACAAGACGCCGATGTGGTTATGTTTATCTATCGAGAAGAATACTATAAAAGAGATACCGATCGCAAAAATATCGCCGATATCTTTATTGCCAAACATCGTAACGGTCCCATTGGTCAAATTGAACTGTTTTTTGATATTGAAAAAGCTTCTTTTAAAAATCTGGAAACACGTTACAATAATAAAGAATTACCTCCGGAAAACGCTTTTTAATTCTTGCTTATTATGACTAAATAAACTAAAATTTAAAAATAATTTAAAAATACAACTATGTTTCAAAAATTAAAACAGTACAAAGACTTAAGAAATACCGCCAAAAAAGCACAATCAGTTTTAGAAGAAGTAACCGTACACGCTGATACTGAGGGTGGAAAAATTGCCGTAGTCATGGATGGTAATCAAAAAATTCTTTCTTTAAATATTGATTCTGCATTACTGGCGCCGGAAAATAAAGAAAAAATAGAAAAAGGAATAAAGGAAGTAATCGCTGATGCCATGAAAAAACTGCAAAGACAAATGATGATGAAAATGAAAGCTGGCGAGCTAGAAATGCCAGACATGTCCAAGCTATCCTAAAACATGAAGGTGATACCGCCGGCAATTTATAACTTGATCAAGGAGTTTAATAAACTACCCGGCATTGGTCATAAAACCAGCGAACGGTTTGTTTTTTATTTGTTAAAACAGCCAGCCCGGGAGATTGAAAATTTAGCTCAAAGATTACGAGAACTAAAAAATTCTGTTAAAACCTGTCATTCTTGTTTTACCTATACGGAAAAAGCAGAGTGTGAAATTTGTCAGGATATTAGTCGCGACCATCAAATTATCTGTGTGGTAGCAGAGCCGCGAGATGTTATTTCTTTAGAAAAAACCGCTCAATTTAATGGAATTTATCATGTTTTAGGCGGGTTAATCAACCATCCCGAGGGTATAGGTCCGGAACAAATTCGTTTGGCGGAATTATTAAAAAGAGTGGAAAAAAATAATATTAAAGAAATTATTATTGCTACCAATCCTACTATGGAAGGTGAAGCCACGGCTTTGCATATTGCTAAATTGTTAGCAGAAAAACCACTGATAAAAATTACTAAAATCGCCCGCGGCTTACCGATTGGCGGCGATATTGAATTTGCAGACGAAGTGACTTTAGGCAATGCTTTGCAGGCACGTCAAAAAATGTAAATAAAATTTCGTCTTAGTGTACAGATTTGAACTAAACGTTACTATTAAACACTAATTTTTACCACCTCTAACTGAGTAAAAGGTTGGCGGTGTCCATAGGTGCGGCTATAGCGCACTTTAGCTTTAAATTTTTTGACAACAATTTTTCTTGCTCTGTCTTGTTTTAATACCTTGGCTTCTACTTTGGCAGAAGCAACATAAGGGGTGCCTACTTTCAAATTTTTACCATCTTCCTCAGACACCAACAACACTTCTTTAAGAATAATATTTTTTCCTACTCCCGCCGAATCAATTTTCTCCACCTTAAGCAAATCTCCCTCTTTAATTTTGTATTGTTTTCCGCCTGTTTTTATTACTGCGATCATAATAGTATGTTATTTTTAACAGAATATAGTATATCCTCTTTGCCAAAAATCGTCAATAGGAGCTTATTTTGTGTTATTTAATAATTTTAAAATCATCACCAATTTTAATATTTAAGCGGTCAATTGTGCCAGCGGCTACTTCTAACACATCTGTAACCGGCGAGATGGGTTGATAGGCTTTTAATTGATTAAAAGCTACACCTGGTTCCGGTTTGGCGTTTTTAGTTAAGTCTATCACCCTGTTACCATCAATCCAAATAATATCTAAAGGAATTTTCATATCCTTCATCCAAAAAACTCTTTTAGTTCTGTCTGAAAAAATAAACAACATACCTTTTTCAGCGCCAATTTTAGAACGACCTTGTAAACCATTGGTATGTTCAACAACACTATCAGCAATTTCCACTTTAAAAATATTTCCCTGAAGAGAAATTTGCGCATGATCTTTTTGATAATTAAAACGATACATTAAAAAGCCCATGCCGATCATAAATAAAACCATAAAAACAATGGTAGTAACAAAAGCCCTCATAAATTATTGCGTTTAGCTTTTTTCTTATGCAGATGTACTAAAATAAAACCAAGAATAATCATGATTGTCAACAACAAAAGCAAAACATAAGCTTTCTGTTTAGACTGTAAAAACAAAGCGCTGACACCAAAAATCGTGGTTAAAGTATATAAAATTAACACCACCTGCCGATGAGAAAGGCCGATATCTAAAAGACGTAAATGTAAATGCTGACGATCGGCTAAAAAAGGAGATTTTTTTTCTAAAAAAAAGCGCCGGAAAATAACCCATAAAACATCAAAAATGGGCACTCCTAAAATTAATAAAGCCGTAGCGATCTTACCTCCGGAAATAATAGCCAAAACCCCCAAAATAAATCCGGCAAACAACGAACCAGATTCACCTAAAAATATTTTAGCCGGATGCCAATTAAAAAATAAAAAACCTAAAAAAACCACAGCTACCAACGCGGCTAAAAGCGCGGTGTCTGCTTGTAACACTTCTTGCGACAAACTTAAAATAAAAATAATTACCGATCCGATAACAGTTACCCCGGAAACCAAACCGTCCAAACCATCTAAAAATTTAGTGGTATACATCATGCCCGTCAACCACAACAAGGTAAAAAGATCTGCCAATAAAGTAAGGGCGTAAGGTATTCCTTTAATGGTGAAAACGGTAAATTTGATACTGTCTAAATAAAACAAATCGCCAAAAGGATTGGTAATATAACTAATGCCAATGCCAGCAGTAATAATAGAGATAGTAGCTAACATTGGAAAAATAATCTGCCAACGGGGAGCCAAATCAAAACGATCATCTAAAATTCCACCAATTAAAATAAAAATACTCCCTATGATTACTCCCAAAAGATGCTTGGTTAAAAATTGACCGCTTTGCAGTTGTGGCCATAAAAAAATCATGCCTAAAATAAAAGATAAAATCACCGCCACTCCACCCAATAAAGGGGTAGAATGACTGTGAATTTTTCTGGGTTTGTTTGGCAAGTCAACAATTTTAAAATAAGTGGCTACTTTTTTTATTACCACAGTTAAGACCACGGCAATACCAAAGGTCAAAATAAGTAAAGCTATGGTTTGAGCTTGCATAATTAACTGCTAATGTGAAGAAAGACCGTCTAAAAAATTTTGCAAAAAAATTTGAGCCGCTACTTGATCTCTCTCTTTTTTATTAATTCCTCGCAAAATTTTTTCCGCCATTTGAGAAGTAAGGCGTTCATCGGTAGTTTGTACCGGAATGGTCACATGGTTGCGCAGTTTTTCTATGAAACGCGCCACCATCTCACTCATTTCAGTTTTTTCACCACTTAAATTCAAAGGCATGCCAACTATGATGCTATCCACTTTTTCCTCCACTACGATATTTTTAATTCTCTCAATAACTGCTTTTTGTACAGAAGAAGAAATTGTTTCTTTAACCACAGATAACCGCGCTGATGAATCAGAAATAGCAATGCCGGTGCGTTTGGTGCCGTAATCAATACCTAAATATTTCATAATGCTAATTTAGTAAGTATTTGAGGATCTTTTTTAGTAATGGCGATAGTATCTTCAAAATGTGCTGAAAGTGTACCGTCTTTGGTGGTTATTGTCCAGCCGTCTTGGGAAAAATTGACCTGAAATTGGCCAATATTTACCATTGGCTCAATAGCTAAAACCATGCCGGCCGTCAATGTTTTTCCTTGACCTTTTTTGCCAAAATTAGGTACCTGCGGCTCTTCATGCACCTCTGTGCCAATACCATGGCCAACCAAGCTTCGCACCACAGAAAAACCATTTTTTTCCACATAGTTTTTAATAGCAAAACCGATATCACCAATGGTATTACCCGCCTTAGCCACGGCCACACCAAGAGCTAAAGCTGTTTGCGTCACAGATAATAATTTTTGCGCGGAAGCGCTAATTTTACCAATGCCCATGGTGCGCGCCATATCCGTACACAAGCCTTTATAACGCAAACCACCATCAAGGGAAAAAAGATCACCCTCTTTTAATCGACGTTTCCCGGGAATGCCATGCACTACTTCATCGTTAATAGAAGTACAAATGGATTTAGGATATCCTTTATAACCTAAAAAAGCCGGCTCTCCTCCTAAGGATCTAACTGTGGTCACAAAAATATCATCTAACGCTAGCGTGCTGACTCCGGGTTTAGCGGCCGCCATGACCGCTGATAATCCTTTTCCTAAAATAATACCTCCTTGCTTTTGAATCTCTATTTGTTGCAAAGTTTTAATCATGGACTTGTTTAAAAACATCCTGAATTCTTTGCCAAACCTCTGCAATCGGACCTAAACCATCAATGGTATACAAAATAGCTCTTTGTTCATAACGCACCAACAACGGTTCCGTTTCTTGATGAAAAATTTTTAAACGCTTGGAAATGGCCGCTGGTTTATCATCGTCTCGCTGATAAAGATTGTGGCCGCAAAAATCACAAACATTTTCTTGTACTGGTTTTTTAAATTCCAAATGATAAGTGGCACCGCAATGAGAACATACGCGACGTTGCGATAATCTATGCACTGATTCTTGATCTGGAATTTTGAATAGTAATACGTGCGAAACATTGGTTAAAGCATCCAACTCATCAGCTTGCGTTTTATTTCTGGGATAACCATCTAAAATAAAACCCCCTAAACAATCTTCTTGTTCTAAACGTTCTTTCATAATAGCGTTGGTAATCTCATCCGGAACCAAGTTGCCTTGTTTTAAAATAAGTTCTACTTTTTTTCCCAGATCCGTAGCCTCTGCTACTGCTTTGCGAAAAATATTTCCAGGCGCCAGTTGAGGAATACCAAAAAATCCACTTAAACGTTCCGCCTGTGTGCCTTTACCAGAGCCCTGGGGACCAAATAAAACAATTTTTTTAAAATCGGTCATAGTCGCGTAATAGTAATTGAGCCTCTAATTGTTTAACAGTCTCAATAACTACAGAAACCACGATTAACAAACTGGTGCCGCCAATGGCTAGGTTTTGTAAACTGCCACTGGCCGCGGCTTGTAAAATTAAAGGTAAAATGGCAATAAATCCTAAAAATAAAGCACCGGCCAATAACACGCGATTAGATACTTTTTTTAAATATTCCGAGGTTTCTTTACAGGGACGAGCACCGGGAATAAAACTTCCGCCTCTTTGCAAATTTTCCGCAATGCGATCCGGATGAAAAACCACTGCTGTATAAAAATAAGAAAAAGCAAAAACCAACACAAAGTAAACCACTGCATAAATCAGTTGATTACGAAAAGCATCAATCACGCCTTGAGCAACCGGGGTTAGCCAAGCAACGTTTAATTGCAAACAATACTGCGCCACCAAAGAAGGAGCTACTACCAAAGCCACGGCAAAAATGATGGGAATGACTCCGGCTTGATTAACACGAATAGGCAAATGACTCTTTTGTCCTAAAGCGGTAGTAACATGATGCCGGGCATAAGAAATGGGAATATTGCGTTGTCCTTCGGTCACAAAAACCACACCCACAATAGTCAAAAATCCAATAAAAACAAATCCTAATAAAGCAGGAAGTTGCGAAGAGTCAAAAGTAATAAAAATTTGTTGCAAATTAGCAGGCAGTTCGGCCACAATACCAGCAAAAATGATCAAAGAAACTCCGTTGCCTAAATTTTTCTCAGAAATTAGCTCGCCTAACCACATTAAAAATATGGATCCGGCAGTTACTACAGTTAAAGCCATTACCCAATCAAATACTCCCATGTTAGCCGGTAAAATACCGCCTCCGGAAGCTGTTTGCAAAACCGCTATGGTTCCATAACCTTGAATTACCGCCAAAGGAATAGCCAACATTCTGGTATATTGATTGATCTTCTGTTGACCAGCTCCGCCCTCTTTGGCCATTTCATCAATTTTCGGCACGACCAATTGTAATAATTGAAAAATAATCGAAGAAGTGATATAAGGCCCAACACCTAACATGACAATGGAAAAATTCTTCAAAGCTCCACCAGAAAATACATTAAATAAACCTAAAAGCTGATTTTGAGAAAACAACATCTGTAAAGCCTCAGCATTAACTCCGGGAATAGGAATATGAGCGGCAACACGAAAAACAAACATAATAAAAACGATAAATAAAATTTTACGTTTTAAATCTTTTGTTTTCCAAATTTTTTTTAGCGTTTCCCACATGATCCGCTGAATTTAAACTAATTTTTCTTCTTTTTCTTAATTTCTTCTATAGAGCCACCGGCGTGAGTAACTGCTGTCGCAACTGTTTTAGAAACACGGACGGCTTGTAAAGTTAACTGTTTTTTTAAAGTTCCAGTACCTAAAATTTTAATCGGCAATCCTGCTTTTCGCACCAGGCCTTTTTCCAAAAGCGTTTTAGGATTTACTACTTCACCATTGTTAAAAGCACGTTCTAAGTCTACCACATTAACCACTTGGTTACGAACATTTAAAGAAATAAAACCACGTTTTTTCGGACTAGCCATCAGACTCTGTTTTAAACCGCGTCTTTTTAAACCGCTACGACCGCCACTGCGCTGTCTTTGGCCTTTCATGCCTTTACCTGAATAATTACCAGCAGAGGCATTACCGCGACCTACGCGTTTTCTTTTTTTATTTCCACTTGGTCTTAATGAATGTAATGACAACATAAGTAATTTATTGTTTTAGTTTTTCAATATCTTCTCTGGTTTGTAAGTTGGAAAGAGCGTTAAGGGTAGCTGTTACATTATTGATCTTATTGCCAGAACCGCGCATTTTAGCAATGACATTTTTAATGCCGCTCATTTCCATAACTGAACGCACCGCGCCTCCGGCAATGACACCGGTACCTGGTTTAGCCGGTTTCAATAACACCTGCGCTCCTTTGAATTTCTCCAATACCTGATGAGGAATGGTGCCGGCGGATAATTTGATTGTCAGCAAATGTTTTTTAGCGTAATCTGTAGCTTTTTGTACAGCTAACTGCACATCTGCGCCTTTTTTTACGCCCATAGCCACTCGGCCTTTTTTATCTCCAATTAACACACAAGCTCGAAAACTCATTCTTTTACCACCGGCCATTACCCGTGTTACGCGCGCCAAATCAATAATTTTAGAATCGAATTCTTGTGGTAATCCATCACGTTTTGCTCTGCCTCTTTTGCCACCAAACGAACCTTTTTTTGCTATTTTTTTCTGTTCTTCCATAACTTTATCTTGCTAGTTAAAATTTTAAACCACCGTCCCGAGCCGCTTGGGCCAAGGCCTTTATCCTACCGTGATAACGATAACTTCCTCGATCAAACACAACCTGAGTAACACCTTGATTCTTGGCTTCCAGAGCAATTTTTTTACCGACTGTTGAAGCTTTTTCCATTTTCGAACCAACTGCTTTATGATCATTGGCCGCGACTAAAGTTTTGCCGGCAGTATCATCTATTAATTGAGCGGAAACGCTTTTGAGGGAACGATAAACAGAAAGACGAGGAATGCTGGCTGTGCCCTTTATTTTAAAACGATTACGATGAGCTCTTCTGGTTTTTTTTAATTGTTTCTGCTTATTTTTATTCATATATTTTATTTTTAAGCTCCTGCTCCTGCCGCTTGTTTACCGGCTTTACGCTGGATTTGTTCCTCTTGATATTTAATGCCCGTTCCTTTATAGGGCTCGGGTAATCTGATTTTACGAATATTGGCCGCTGTTTCGCCAACTATTTGCTTGTTTGGTCCAGAAATTACTAAAGCTTTCTCCTCCACTTTGGCGGAAATTCCTGACGGCAAAATAACTTCTATGGAATGAGAATAGCCGGCTTTAACAGTTACTTTTTGTCCGGAAACTTGCCAGCCATAACCAACACCGTTAATTTCTAATTTCTTTTCAAAACCAATAACCACTCCTTTTATCATGTTGCGAATTAAAGCCGCAAAAGTACCCCACATGGCTGATTGGGATTTTCCTGGATTTTTTCCCACCTGCACCAACAGCTCTCCTTCTTGCAATTTTACTGAAACATAAGGATGTAATTTTTCAGAAAGCTCACCTTTGGGGCCTTTCACTATTAACACACCGTCTTTTAAACTGATCGTGACTTCTTTGGGAAATGTTATTGGTTTTATTCCTATTCTTGACATATATTTATTTAGAAAATTTCACATATTACTTCTCCTCCGATTTTGGTGGAGCGAGCCTCTTTGTTAGTCATCAAGCCTTTGGAAGTCGAAATAATCGCCACTCCCAAATTATTATAAACATAAGGCATATTTTTGGCACCCACATAAACTCTGTGCCCAGGAGTACTGATTTTTCTTAAAATTTTAATAGCCGGCTTTTTCCCCATGTATTTTAAAACCATCGTTAATTCTTTACTGCCAGCATCTTCTAAAACTTCTTTAGATTTAAGATAACCTTCTTTAACCAAAATTTCCGCCAATTTGTCTTTAAATTTTGAATAAGGAACCCGCAGCTCTGCCTTAGAAACGGCTTGAGCGTTGCGAATTCGTGTTATCATGTCTGCGATAGGGTCTGTCATAGATAGTGATGATTATTTTTACCAGCTTGATTTTTTAACTCCTGGAATTTCGCCGCTGTTGGCTAATTCCCGAAAACAAATGCGACAAAGGTCGAAGTCCCGCATATAACCATGGCGACGTCCGCATTTCCAACATCTCCGAATTATTCGTACCGAATATTTAGGGTTGCGACAGGAACGTTGTGATTTAATTATTCTTGATTTTTTTGCCATAGATATTTATTTATTGAGGATAAACATATTACTTTTTCTGTTTTGGTTCTTCTTTTTGAAAAGGCAAGCCTAATGCACCCAATAACGCTTTCGCCTGTTCGTTGTTTTTGGCCGTGGTCACAATATTAATTTCCAATCCAACTATTTTTTCTACTTCATCTGAAGAAATTTCTGGGAAAACAATGTGCTCAGAAAATCCAATGGAGTAATTGCCGTGTCCGTCAAAGGCATTGGGTTTTAAGCCTCTAAAATCTCGTACCCGCGGCAAAGCCACGTTGATCAATTTGTCTAAAAAAGCATACATTCTCTCTCCGCGTAAAGTAACTTTAGCTCCTACTACCATGCCTTTACGAATTTTAAAATTAGAAATAGATTGTTTGGCTAAGGTTTTAATCGGTCTTTGTCCGCTAATTCTGGCTAACGCATCTACCGCCATCTCAATATAATTATGATCTCCGGTAATAGACTTACCCAGACCGGCATTAAGAATAATCTTTTCAACTTTTGGTAAAGCTAAATTATTCGCAATGCCTAATTGTTTTTTTAATTGCGGGATAACTACTTGATTGTATTTTTCTTGTAATCTATTCATATTTTTAAGCAAAAGTCTCTTTACATTTTTTACACTGACGACTTTTTTTATTGGTACCGTCCTCTCCTTTGGCCAAGTAATAGCCGATGCGCGTTGGTTTATTGCACTTAGGACAAAGTAAAGCCACGTTAGCAACGGACAATGGTCCAAAAAAATCCACTCTTTGACCCTTCTCGCCTTTTTTCTGAGCTTTTAAATGGCGAATCATTTTATTAACACCGTCTACTACCACTCTGCCTTCTTTAGCCAAAACCTGAGAAACCTTTCCTGTTTTTTTGGCGTCTTTTCCGCTTAGTATTTTTACGGTGTCTCCGGTTTTTATCTTAATTTTGTAATTCATATCTTTAGGATAATTAAGGCTTATAATACTTCTGGTGCTAAGGAAGCAATTTTATTAAATCCGCGCTGTTTTATTTCTCTGGCAATAGGTCCAAAAATACGAGTGCCTTTGGGATTATTGTCTTTTTCTACAATCACACAAGCGTTTTCATTAAAACGAATGTAGGTTCCGTCTGTGCGTCTTAACTCTTTACGTTGTCTCACAATTACCGCTTTTAGTACTTCGCCTTTTTTAACCATGCTGTGCGGTTGAGCCTGTTTAACTGTAATCACAATAATATCGCCCAATCTCGCATAACGAGGTCTTAGTCCGCCCAACACCCGAATACACTTCACCATTTGAGCTCCGGTATTATCTGCTACTTTTAATTTTGTTCCTACTTGTATCATATATTTCTAGCTGATTTCTTTTGTTTTATAAACTACCCGCCATCTTTTCAATTTGCTCATAGGGCGACAAGCTGTAAATTCTACCAAATCATTTTCCTGGTATTGATTTTTTGGGTCATGCACGTGAAATTTTTTGGTTTTATGATAAAGCTTATTGTACAATTTATGACGCGCTTTGGTTTCTCTGGCGACCACAATGGTTTGATCGTTCTTTTTGGAAACAACTTTGCCTGCCAAAACTCGAGCGTGCTTTATTATTGTTTTATTTTTAGGTGTTTCTGACATAGATAGAATTTATCCTTTATTTATTATGAGTAGCTGACAATTTAATTAAAACCGTTTGACATCTGGCAATATCTTTGCGCACTTTACCGATTTGATCAACTTGTTTTAATTGACCGCTGGCCGCTTTAAATCTTAAATCAGAAAGTTTTTCTTGCAATTTTAATAATTCTCCTTGGAGTTCTTTTTCAGATTTTTTTTCAATTTCGTGAATTTTCATAAAACAGTATTTTAAATAAATATGGTCTTAATTGGTAATTTATGTGAAGCCAAACGCATTGCTTCTCTGGCTTGTTTTTCTGCCACACCAGAAATTTCAAATAAAATTGTTCCAGGTTTGACAATAGCCACATAATGATCCACCGCTCCTTTGCCGCCGCCCATACGAATTTCTCCGCCTTTAATGGTAACCGGTCTTTGGGGAAAAATTCTTACCCAAATTTTTCCTCCTCTTTGCACAAATCTGGTCATAGCTCGACGCGCGGCTTCAATTTGACGAGCTGTGATCCAAGAGGCTTCTAAAGCTTTTAAACCATGTTCACCAAAAGCAATGTCCTTTTTACGAGTGGCAACTATGCCGATTTTGGGAATCGGTTTATTGTGCCATTTGCGGTGTTTAACTTTTTTTGGAATTAACATATATAAAAGATTTAGTCGGTTGATTTAGTTGTTGGTTTCTGCGGAGCTTGATTTTTTTCTACATCTACTTTCTTTCTTAAAATCAATTTCTGACCACCGGTATTAAATTTGCTTCTTTTTTCCCGCACATTTTTGTTTGGGCGTTTTTTAGGTTGTTGAATATCTTCTTGAGAAAAAACATCGCCTTTATAGACCCAAACTTTTATGCCGATAACTCCGTAAGTGGTTTGCGCAATACCGCGAGCAAAATCAATATCCGCTCTCATGGTATGCAAAGGCAAACGGCCAAAAGAAACTTTTTCCGTGCGGGCAATATCCGCCCCGTTTAAACGGCCGGAAACTTGAATTTTCGCTCCTAAAGCACGCGCTCTTTTAATTTGTTCCAAAGCTCTTTTAATAGCGCGGCGAAAAGGAACGCGTTGTTCCATTTGGTCGCGAATACTTTGATAAATAAGTTCGGCATTAGCATCAATATCGGTTACTTCTTGAATATTCACATTTATTTTCATTTTGCGATTGCCGAAAATTTTCTTTTTAATTTCCTTTTTCAACTCTTCAATTAAAGCACCGCCGCGACCAATAACTACTCCGGGTTTAGAAGTTTTAATAATAATAGTCAATTCTTCCAAAGAGCGCTCTATTTCTATTCTGGCCACTCCGGCATCTTTAAATTTACGACGAATCATATTGCGCACCAAAACATCATCACGCAGATTTTTAGGAAATTGATATTTTCCTGCAAACCAACGAGACTGCGCTTTAAACGTAGTAGCAATTCTGAAAGAAATTGGATTTACTTTAGAAGCCATAGTACTTATTTTTCTTTTTTATTAGATGATGTTTTTTTAAGAGTTTTCTTGACTGATTTTTTTAGTTCTTTTAAAACCACAGTAATATGAGAAGTTCTTTTACGAATGGGGGCGGAACGACCGAAGGCGCGAGCACGAGCGCGTTTCATAGTATAGCCTTCGTCCACAAAAATTTTAGCAATAATCAAATCTTCTTTGGCCATTTTATGATTGTTGCTAGCATTAGCAGTAGCCGACTGTATTAAATCTGAAACAAATTTAGCGGATTTTTTCGGCAGAAATTCTAAAACGGTTTCGGCTGATAATACAGAAAGTCCGCGTACTTGGTCAATGACCAAACGAGCTTTACGAGGAGAGATACGAAGATTTTTTGCTTGAGCTTTAACTTCCATAAAAATTATTTTTTAGTAGGTGATTTATCCGGAGCGCTGACTGCCTTGGATTTTTCCACATCAGATTGAGCCTGAGCTTTAGCCATTTTTCCGCCATGTCCTTTAAAAGTACGTGTATGAGAAAATTCTCCCAGCTTATGACCAACCATATTTTCCACCACAAAAACCGAAAGAAAATTTCTACCGTTGTGCACCAAAAAAGTTAATCCAATCATATCAGGAATAATAGTAGAGGCACGAGACCAAGTTTTAATCGGCTGGCGATTATTGCTATTTTTGGCTTTTTGTACCTTTTTTAAAAGTTTAGGATGAACAAATGGTTCTTTTTTGAGACTTCTGGACATATATTATTTACTTATTTCTTTTTTTCTTTTTTCTACCCGTGACAATGTAAGCATCAGATTCTTTGTGCGCCTTGCGGGTTTTTACTCCCAATGCTGGTTTGCCTTGCGGTGTTTTAGGGTGTTTCATACCAACAGGAGAACTGCCTTCGCCGCCGCCATGAGGATGATCTACCGGGTTCATTACTTTGCCACGCACTGTAGGACGAAAACCGCGATGACGAATACGACCGGCTTTGCCCCAACGAATCATGCCCCAATCTGAATTTGATACTTTACCGATAGAAGCGTGACATTTTTCAGAAAATTTTCTAATTTCTCCAGAGGCCATCTTTAATTGAACAAAACCACCTTCTTGAGACATAACCACGGCGCTAGATCCGGCAGAACGCATTAAGGTACCACCTTTGCCTGGAAAAAGCTCGATATTATGTACTAAAGTGCCGGAAGTGATAAATTCCAATGGCATACGGTTGCCAGGCTTAAGATCCACTCCTTTGGTAGCTGAGATGATCTGAGCGCCGGCCATTAGGCCTTCAGCGGCTACAATATAAACTCTGACTTTGTCTTTATACTCAATCAAAGCTACACGGCTAGAACGATTGGGATCATATTCAATACCCACCACGGTTGCTGTTTCGTCAAAACGTTCTTGATGAAAATCTATTAAACGATAACGTCTTTTAACACCGCCGCCTCGATGACGAACCGTGCTCTTTCCTTGGTTGTTTCTGCCGGCTTGCTTTTTAATGGCCACGGTTAACTTTTTTTCCGGAGTGTGTTTGGTAATATCAGAAAAAGAATCTCCTGAAGAAAGTCTGCGTCCTGCTGATGTTGGTTTGTATTTTTTAACAGCCATATATTTTATGCTCCTTCATATACTTTAATTGTTTCTCCTTTATTAAGGCTTACTACTGCCTTTTTCCAATCTTTCCGTTGACCTGCTCTTTGTCCCGAACGCACTTTTTTACCTTTCACCTTAATGATGTTAACGCTTTTTGGTAAAACTCCGTACATTTGTTTCACGGCTTTACTTATTTCTGTTTTATTAGCCTCCGCCTGCACTTCAAACACATAAGTACCGGTAAGGGTTGCCTTTTCCGTAATAATAGGACGCTTTAAAACAGCACATAACTTCTGATTCTTGACCGCAGTTTTTCCCTCAACAGCAGATGTCTTTTTAGCCTCTTTTTTAGGAGAAATAGCTTTAGGTTTTACTTCTGCTTTTTCCTCTGTGTCGGTTTTTTTTCTTAATTTATCTAAAAAAGACATATTTTTAGTTTAAACGTTTAATTAAAACCTCTATTCCAGCTTTGTCTATAACCAAGAACTTGTATTTTAACAAGGAAGTGACACCAATAGAATCCGCCGTGGTATTGTTAGATTTTTTCAAATTTTTGCTGGCGCGCTGTAATTTAT
>MHKJ01000053.1:30276-40207 GCA_001818355.1 Candidatus Kerfeldbacteria bacterium RIFOXYC2_FULL_38_9
AACTATTTTTTACTGTTAATTTATTTAACAAAGTAAACATCTCTTTGGTTTTGCCATTTAAGCCTTCCCAAGAATCAACCACTATCAATAATTCAGAGGATAATTTATCAGAAAGCGCCATGGCAGTAGCCAATTTCTTTTCTTTCTTGTTGATTTTTTGTTGAGTGTTGTGCAACTTAGAAGGGCCGAAAGTAACACCGCCGCCTCTCCATAAAGGAGAACGAATAGAGCCTTGACGAGCGCTACCAGTGCCTTTTTGTTTCCATGGTTTTTTACCGCCGCCGCTAACTTCGGACCGGTCTTTAGTATGAGCATAAGGAACATGAGCATTGGCTCTTTGGGCTTGTACTACAAACTGAATTAATTTTGGATTTATTTTAACTCCAAAAACTTTGGATAACAATTCCATTTTTCCGCTTTTCTCTCCTTTTAAATTGTAAACTGTAGTTGATAACATGGATAAAAATTAGGAATTTTTCTTAATCTTAAAATTTTTAGCGGTCTTAATAAATAAAATTGAATTTCTTTTGCCAGGTACAGCTCCTTTAACTTTCAAAATATTTTTAGTTTTATCAAGAGCTATAACTTCCAAATTTTTTACAGTAACTCTTTTACCGCCCATTCTTCCGCCCATGCGTTTGCCTTTAAAAACATGTTGCGGCGCTTGAGAACCAATAGAACCCGGCATTCTGGATTGATCTTTATGGCCGTGAGTAGCTGGATGACCATGAAAACTGTGACGTTTAACCACGCCGGCAAAACCACAACCGCCGGATATACCACTAACATCAACTTTATCTCCGGCGACAAAAGTTTCTACAGTAATGGTTTGTCCGCGTTCATACTGGCCATCTGGAGTTAAAAATTCTTGCAAAACAGCAAAAGAACCAAGCTCTTTCAGGTGCCCTAAAACCGGTTTGCTAATATTTTTCTTTTTACGATTACCAAAACCAACTTGAACTGCCTGATAGCCATCTTTTTCTTTATTTTTTACCTGAGTAACTACAATAGGCCCAGCTTCAAAAACCGTTACCGGGGTTACGGTACCGTCTGGAGCAAATTCTTGGCTCATTTCTATTTTTTTGGCAATAATAAACTTCATAAATATTTTATAGGCGACAAAAAAGCCGCCCTTCGTATTGGCCTACTTTTGCAGGTAGATACGAAATACGGCTTTTTTTATTCAATTAACTTCTCTTGTAATACGAGCGATATCCTTTTGCTGGGATCACTCCCCTTTTGACAAGACAAGTTGTATACACACCGACTTTGATTTTATATGGTTTTGATTTCGATGTCAACCCCAGCCGGCAGATTCAGGTTAGAAAGCTCATCAATAGTCTTAGCTTGAGGATTTACAATATCAATTAAACGTTTATGCACTCTTATTTCATATTGATCTTGAGCGGTTTTATTAATAAAAGTAGAACGTAAAATTGTATATTTTTTCTTTTCCGTAGGCAAAGGCACAGGACCTACAATGCTTGCTCCAGAGCGTGTAACAGTATCAATTATGGTTTTAGTGGTCTTATCAATAATTTTATTATCATAAGCCTTGATTTTTACCCTAATTTTAGTACTAACCTCTGTTGTTGGTTTTCCTGTGGCTGAATTTTCTTCTTGAGTCTTTCTTTTTTGCATGTGTTTATAAAGAGCGATTTTCTTAAACGCCCTTTCTCTGGGGAAAAATCCCCAGAGAAGAGCTTTTAAATTTTAATTGATAATTTTAGTGATAACTCCAGCACCAACTGTTTTGCCGCCTTCACGAATGGCAAAGCGTTGTTTTTCTTCCATGGCCACCGGCTTTAAAAGTTTTACCTTAAAGGTAATGGTATCGCCGGGCATAACCATTTCAGTTCCTTCTGCTAATTCTACCGCGCCGGTTACATCAGTGGTACGCATATAAAATTGGGGCTTGTATCCTTTGGTAAAAGGAGTGGCGCGTCCGCCTTCTTCTTTAGATAAAACATAAACCTCGGCTTCAAATTCGGTGTGGGGAGTAACAGTGCCGGGCTTGGCTAAAACTTGACCGCGTTCCACCGCTTCTTTTTTAGTGCCGCGTAAAAGAATACCAGCGTTATCACCGGCCATGCCTGAGTCTAATTGCTTGTTAAACATTTCAATGCCGGTAACTACGGTTTTAGCTGTTTCTTTTAAACCGACTAATTCCACTTCCGTGTTTAAATCAATTTTACCACGCTCAATACGACCGGTGACCACTGTACCACGACCTTCAATGGCATTAAAAATGGTTGATCAAGATCGCGTTTAGGCTCTGGAATACTTTCATCTAAAGCATTCATTAAGTCTAAAATTGGTTTAGCTGCTGTGGCATCGGTAGGATTTTCCAAAGCTTTTAAAGCGGAGCCACGAATAATCGGCACTTCATCACCGGGAAATTCATTTTTAGTTAATAAATCTCGTACTTCTACTTCTACTAAAGTTAATAATTCCTCATCATCAACTTGATCACATTTATTCAAGAAAACTACAATATAAGGAACGCCAACTTGACGAGCTAACAAAATATGTTCTCTGGTTTGAGGCATGGGTCCGTCTGTAGCAGACACCACTAAAATCGCTCCGTCCATTTGAGCCGCACCAGTAATCATGTTTTTTACATAATCGGCATGGCCAGGACAGTCTACATGAGCATAATGTTTTTTGTCTGTTTCGTATTCTACATGAGAAGTATTGATGGTAATACCACGCTCTTTTTCTTCTGGGGCATTATCAATATCTTCAAATTTTTTAGCTTGAGCTTTTTTACCATTAGCACCTAAAACAGCCAAAATAGCCGCTGTTAAAGTTGTTTTACCATGATCAACGTGGCCGATAGTGCCAACATTGACATGTGGTTTTGAACGATCAAATTTTTCTGCCATAATTTTTAATTATTCTCTTAAAGTATTTTATAATTTTTTTTTCAAAAACATTATTACAATACTGTTTTTCTGATGTCATGTCAAGACACCAAGACAGTACCTTGTTTCAAAGTATTGTGATTATAACTAATCATAACTTTTTTGGCAATCTTTAGCCCTGTTTAAGGAATGTGGATAACTATTTAGTTTCTTCTTCATCTGTATTTACTGTTCCACCGCGTTCCTTAATTATTTCAGCCGCCACATTTTTAGGAACTTCTTGGTATTTTTCAAACTCCATTGAGTAATTGGCTCTGCCCTGAGTCATGGAACGCAATTGGTTTACATAACCAAACATCTCAGCTAAAGGCACTAAGGCTTGTAAAACTTTTACCGTACCTCGGTCACCCATGGTGCCAATTTGACCTCGTTTGGAATTTAAGTCTCCCATTACATCGCCCATAAAATCTTCCGGCGTAACCACTTCCACTTTCATAATCGGCTCTAATAAAACCGGATCAGCTCGACGAGCCGCGGCTTTGAAAGCTTTGGAACCGGCAATTTTGAAAGCCGCCTCAGAAGAATCCACTTCATGATAACTGCCATCAAAAAGAGTAACCTTAACATCCAAAATAGGATAACCGGCCACTACACCGCGGCTTAAAGTTTCCCGCACTCCTTTTTCTACTGCCGGAATATATTCGTTAGGAATAGTCGCTCCTTTAATGGCGTTCACAAATTCAAAATGTTGTATTTCTTTACCCTCTTCTTGTTCCGAGGCCACAACACGCAAAGGCTCTACCCTTAACACACAATGGCCATATTGTCCGCGACCACCACTTTGCTTAACGTATTTTTCTTCACCTTCAGCCATTTTCTTAATGGTTTCGCGATAAGCCACTTGCGGTTTACCAATGTTGGCTTCAACTTGAAATTCTCTTTTTAAACGATCAATAATAATTTCCAAATGCAACTCTCCCATGCCGGACAAAATAGTTTGGTTGGTTTCTTCGTTGCTGGTAATATGTAAAGTCGGATCTTCTTCTGCCAAGCGATTAAGCGCCATGCCCATTTTTTCTTGATCGGCCTTGGTTTTCGGTTCCACCGCAATATGAATAACCGGATCAGGAAAGACAATTTTTTCTAAAACTATCGGCTGATCTTCGTCGCATAAAGTGGTGCCGGTAACCGTACCTTTTAATCCCACCGCGGCCGCAATATCACCAGCGTGAATTTCAGAAATCTCCGTACGAGAATTGGCGTGTAAACGCACCAAACGAGAAATGCGTTCTTTTTTGCCGGTGTTGATGTTTAATACATAAGAACCGGATTTTAAGACACCTGAATAAACTCTAATAAAAGCCAATTTTCCCACATAAGGATCGGTGGCGATTTTAAAAGCCAAAGCGGCTAAAGGCTCCTTGTCATCTGCTGGACGCGCAATAGTTTTTGAAAAATCATCAGGATCATGACCAACTGTGGCGGGAATTTCCAAAGGTGAAGGCAAATAATCATTAACCGCGTCCAATAAATACTGCACTCCTTTATTTTTTAAAGCTGAGCCGCACAAAACCGGCACAATTTCATTATTGATGGTTGCTTGGCGTAAAACTCTTCTCAAATCTTCCTGGGATGGCTCTTTGCCTTCCAAATAATCACTCATCAATTTTTCATCATTTTCCACCACCGCTTCTATCAATTGCTTGCGGTATTTGTCCACCTCAGCTTTCATTTCCGCCGGAATTTCTACTTCTTCAAATTCTTTACCCATCTCATCTTTATAGATTACGGCTTTTTGTTTAATCAGGTCAATAATACCTGTAAAAGTTTCAGCGGCGCCAATGGGTAATTGAATAGGATGGGCGTGCTTGGTTAAACGATCCAAAATCATTTCTAAATCATGATAAAAATTAGCACCGGTGCGATCCATTTTATTAACAAAACACATGCGTGGCACTTTATATTTTTCCGCTTGATGCCACACGGTTTCTGATTGCGGTTCTACTCCGGCCACGCCGTCAAAAACTACCACTCCCCCGTCTAACACCCGCAAAGAACGCTCCACCTCTACGGTAAAATCCACGTGTCCGGGAGTATCAATTAAGTTGATCTTGTGCTCTTTCCAAAAACAAGTGGTAGCCGCGGCCGTAATGGTAATACCTCTTTCTTGTTCTTGTGCCATCCAATCCATTACCGCCGCTCCTTCGTGCACTTCGCCAATTTTGTGGGTTTTGCCGGTATAATACAAAATACGCTCGGAGACAGTGGTTTTGCCGGCATCAATATGAGCAATAATACCAATGTTGCGCGTATCTTTTAGGGGAATTTGTTTCTCTTCTATATCCATATTATTTATAAGATTTTTTATTTAAGCAAAATGCGCAAAAGCTCGATTGGATTCAGCCATGCGATGGACATCTTCTTTCTTTTTGAAAGCCGAACCTTCTTCATGAGAGGCATCAATCAGTTCCAGCGCCAACTTCTCACGCATGGGTTTTCCGGTGCGATTACCCGCAGCTTCCAAAAGCCAACGACAAGCCAAGGTAAAGCGTCTTTCCGGCCGCACCTCAATCGGCACCTGATAATTAGCACCGCCAATTCTTTTGGCGCGCACTTCCAATTCTGGAGAAATTTTGGCAATGGCCTTTAAAAAAACATCATAACCCGGTTCGCCGGTTTTCTTTTCAATATAATCAAAAGCATCATAAACAATACCAACCGCCACGCTTTTTTTGCCGCGTTCCATCACGTAATTAATAAATTTTGCTACTTGCGTTGATTTGTATCGAACATCGGGCGCAATAACCCGTTTAGGAGCTTGTTTACCTCGCATATTTTCTTAAGTTTAGAAATTAGGAATTTTAGAATAATTAGGAAATTATTTTTCCTTTGGTTTTTTTACGCCGTATTTGGAACGAGATTGTTTACGTTTATCAACACCTTGCGTATCGTAAACATTACGAACAATGTGATAACGCACACCTGGTAAATCTGGCACTTTACCGCCTCTGATCATCACAATGCTATGTTCTTGCAAATTATGACCTTCGCCGGGAATATAAGCGGTCACTTCCATGCCATTGGATAAACGCACCCTGGCGATTTTGCGCAAAGCAGAGTTTGGTTTTTTAGGAGTAGTGGTGCTGACTTTCACGCAGACTCCGCGTTTAAAAGCACAACCTTTTTTAAAATAAGTTCTGGTACGTCTTTGCACATTTAAAGTAGACTGCAAAGCCGGAGTTTTCGACTTTTTCTTGGTCTTTTTACGACCGTAGCGCACAAGTTGGTTGATTGTTGGCATTTTGAAAAAAAATTAATCTTAAAATGCATAAAAACAAGGCAAAATGAACATTCTGCTTGCTTTTTTTGAAAATTTACAAAATATGACCTTTGTCAGTTCAAATAAAGCAAAAATCACGTTTTGCAATTTTTTGTTAGAATTGTAATGTCCAAGTAAACAGCCATGAATACTTGGGAGAACCAGAATTCACTTTAAGATATTTATTCTATTGTGTCAAATCTTAAAAAACAGTATACTGTGAATTATGGGTACTGAAGTATTTCCAACTATTCTCTTCTTTCTTAAAATAGTAGTAATTGCCGTGATTATGATGGCGTTATTATTGATTTTGATTGCCACTTTAGAATATCGCTATAATAGTTATGAAGATAAAAAAAAGAAAGAAGAAATGAAAAGCCATATTGTAACCGGCTTAATTTCCATCGTTGTTATTCTGATAGTTTATTTCTTGTTTTCCGCCCTAGGGCCGATTTTTAATCTTTTGTTTCAGTCCTAACTAAAAAATCAAATTGATCGTTATTTTGTAGAAAAAATAGAAAATTTTACTGATAAAAGAGCCACCAAAAAATACCAAGGCTAAAAGCAACCAGGTACCGTAACGTTCTAAAGCGAAAATTACTTCTTGGTATTTTTGGGCGATAAAAGTGTATAAAATTTTAGAACCGTCCAAAGGTGGAATGGGAATTAAATTAAAAACCGCCAGCAAAATATTAACTTGAATCAAATTGATAAAAAACATCACCATCAAATTTTGGATATTGATTTGACCGTTGATCTGATAAAGGAAGTGTAAAATAAGCCCGATAAACACCACAAAAATAACATTGGAAACCGGACCGGCCAAAGCTACCAAAAGAGATCCGTATTTTTTATATTTTAAATTATAAGGATTAAACGGAGTGGGTTTGGCCCAACCAAAACCCGCTACCACCAATAAAGCAAATCCCAACCAATCAATATGGGCTAAAGGATTCAAACTTAAACGACCTTCAATCTCGGCCGTGTGATCTCCTTGTAATTTACCGGCTAAAGCATGGGAAAATTCGTGAATGGTGAGTCCCAGCACAATAGCTAAAATCCACAACAAAAAATTTAAGGGGTTGTCTAAAAAATTGTTTATTAACATAAAATAATTGACAAATAAGAAATAAAAAGATAGAATGCAAAGACTGTCACTTTATTATTACGATATTAAGAGCATATGTCAAAAATTTGCGATGTGTGCGGACGCGGCTATCTGAAAGGAAATGCCCGCTCTCACTCTAAACGAGCCACTATTAAACGCCAACAAGTCAATTTACAAACCACCACTATTGCCGGCAAAAAAGTAAAAGCTTGTACCCGTTGTATTAAAACCAGCGCCAAAGTAGGAGCCTAAAAAAACAAAACACCGGAAAATTTCCGGTGTTTTTTATAATCTTTTTTAACTCAAACGTTGAGCAACCACCGGCCAATTTATGGCCTTAAAAAAGCTCTTTAAATAATCCGCGCGCGCCATGCCGTAGTCCAACACAAAAGCATGTTCAAACACATCACATACCAAAAGCGGTTTGGCGCCCACTAAATGTCCGGCATCGTGTTCATTGATCCAAACATTAAAGAGTTTTTTAGCATCTTGATCATAATAAAGAATCGCCCAACCAATGCCGCGCAAAGTGGCCACGGCCTCGAAATCTTTTTGCCAACGAGCAAAAGAGCCGAAATCACGCTCTATTGCTTTTTTAATACTGGTTGCACCAACAACACCCGCCGCGTCTTTAATTAAGTTATCAAAATACAATTCGTGCAAACGCATACCGTCAAACTCCCAACCAAAGCGACGTTTCATCTCCGCATATTGTGGTGTACCTACTTCCGCGGTTTTAAAATTTTCCAACAAAGTATTGGTATTTTTAACATAGCCTTGATAAAGTTTAAAGTGAGTTTGCAGTAAATTATCGGAAAAACCCGCTAAACCCAAGAGACTATTATAATCTTTTTCTTGATACATATATTTGTTAATTTAAGAATTAAATTTTACCGACTAAATCAACACCCGGTTTTAAAGTTTTTGCTCCGGGTTTCCAACTGGCCGGACAAACTTGATCACCGTGCTCGCGTACAAACTGCGCGGCTTGCAGTTTACGCAATAACTCCGCGCTGTTACGGCCAAGGCTGTTATCGTGTATTTCTAAAGCCTTTAATACCCCGTCCGGATCGATGACAAAACTGCCGCGCAAAGAAAGTCCTTCCTTTTCCAAATAAGTACCAAAAGTTTTGCATAATTTTCCAGTGGGGTCAGCCAACATGGGAAAAGTGATGGTCTTGATGGCCTCAGATTCATCATGCCAAGCTTTATGAACAAAAGCAGTGTCTGTGCTGACACTTAAAACTTCTGCACCCAATTTTTGAAACTCCGAATAATTTTCTCCCATTTCTTTAAGCTCGGTCGGACACACAAAAGTAAAATCCGCCGGGTAAAAAAACAAAATCAACCACTTGCCTTTATAGTCAGCTAGTTTAACTTTTTTAATTTGCGCTTGATGAAACACCTCAAATTGCTCTTGGGCAATGCCATTTTCCAAATTGAGTAAATTTTCTCCTACTTTAATCATAGTTTTAAAATTATTTATTTAATGAATTAGCATACACCTAAACTAATTTCGTGACAAACCTGAAGGGCTGTGGATAAGTAAAAATAAAATTATACAGCTTAATGTTTATAAGTATGTTTAATTAAATTTTTTTTAAAGATTTAAACCTCTAAAATCGACCGTGTCAAACGAACGGCAAATACTATATGGTTTATTAAGGGTTATAAACCGGAGGGGTAATAACTTTATAGCCACCGTTCATTAATTTTACATGATACTCAAAGATGTCTTGTGAGGGCATTTCTTCTTCTGTGGCACCACAACACGGACCTAACACATAAGGATCACCGTTCTCAGCAATAAACTGTACTTGTGCGACATATTCAAAGCTGCTGTCATTAGCGGTGCGTGCAATAGACAAAATTTTAACCGGTAAACAAGTTTGTACCCTTTCACAATAGGCCTGCAAAACTTTGATGTGATCGTTACGCTCATCCTCATCAACAAATGAGCTCATGGTTTCCCATTCATTTGGCGCAAATAAAGTTAAAGCGCCTGTGTATTTTTTATCTGTCAAAGCGCTAAAAAACGCTTCTAAGGCAAATTGTGCTTTTTGGTCTTCGGTAACAATTTCCGCACGATCTTCATTGGTATTTTCTGTATTAACGCTTCTTGTTTCCGAATTAACATTAACATTGACGTTAGTAATGTTTGGTGTCGAATTATTTCGATTGGCATTAACACCTAAAAAAATTAAAACCAATCCTATTGTCAAAATTATTAAGAATAAAACTAGATATCTATTTTTTTCATGTGAATCTGATTTTTGCTTCATATTTAATTTTTAATCATAATTACTATCTATAGTAGCAATTATATCGTTTTTGCAAAAGACTAATGACTTTTCAAAAAAAGGTGCTATAATATAAATAATTAATAAATCATCATTAAAAAAATGATTATGAAAAAATGGAGGATAAAATTGAGTTTGGTTTTAGCCTTAACTTTAGGTTTTTGGCTAAGTTCAACTGCGACTAGTTTGGCCAAATCTTCAGATGTGCCAACTTACACCTTAAAAACACCGGTTTTAACCACCCCTCAAGACGGAGACACCATTACCAAGCCTTACATCCACTTTACCGGCACCGGCAACGCTGACCAAAACGTGGTAGTGCGTATTAACAACCGACAAG
>MHKJ01000053.1:40256-63305 GCA_001818355.1 Candidatus Kerfeldbacteria bacterium RIFOXYC2_FULL_38_9
TAAAATTCAGGGCGCCAAGAATAAAAAACTGGAAGTACTGCTTTATACCCAAGACAAAAGCAATGACTTAATCAGCCCGACGGTTACTGTTGATTTAACTTTGGGGAAACAAATGAACTGGAGAAATGTGCGGGGATATCTTGATGATTATTGTAATGATTATAAAAAAATTCCCGGATTTACCGTGAAAACCTGGGTGATAAAATATGTAGAAAAAAAAGACGGTGCCAAGAAAAAGGTAAAAGTATTTCAAACCGGCTCCGTCCAAACTGATGCCAACGGTTGGTTTGAAACTTCCGTGCCGCGTACCAGCGCTTTTTTACAAGCTACCAAAAAAGGCTATACCACGGTAAATTATTCCTTTGATGCCAAAACTACTGATGGCCCCGGAGTTTACTACACCTGTGGCATAGGCAAGAAAAAATAATTTCTGAAAAACTTAAAACACCTCCTGCAAAAAGAGGTGTTTTAATAATGTAATAAGCGGGATACGAGAATCGAACTCGCATCTCTTGCTTGGGAAGCAAGCGTACTGCCACTATACTAATCCCGCGTGCGTTTTATTATAAACCATTTTACTTTATACGAAAACCGGCTCATTGGCCGGTCGGTTTTCATCAGGCTTAGCAGTTCGAACCCAAGCTTCCTTAAATGCAAGTGGGCTTCATGTCAAAATGACACCATTGTTTCCTTTTCTTGCACACAAAGCCAAAGCCTTATGTCAATAATACTGTAAGTACAAGGAAACACCTTTTAACCGCAAAGACTCGCTTCTGTTACCAAAGCAACAGAGATAAGAGTCGCCTAAGGAAACTGTTTGCGAGCTTGGTGTATCGAACTGCTAAGTCTACTTGTATTATACTACTCTCAATTTTGAGAGCAAGCATTTAAAAAAACCAATTTTTCACCTTTTTTTGCATATCAATTTTGCTATTCACAAAAAGGTGGATGAAAACGACACAATAAAGTGTGGTTTTCATCCTGACTTTGCATCGCAGAGACTCAAAGAATCAATCTGCAACCAAAGTCGCGATTACCGCGATCGATGGGAGTCTAACCCAACGCCCATAGGTCTCACCCTCGGGAGGCACCCGCCTTTATCCGACCGCTGGCTAAAAACAAGTATTTATTTTTAAGCAGAGATCGAATAAATTTTGTTTCAAAAAACCCGCTTTTTGATTAAGCGGGTTATGTTAAAGTTGAAATTATATTTTTAAGACCTAGTGTCAACTTGAACCCGCCGGCAATAATCAATAATGTTAATAAAATAACCCAATACTGGAGTAAGGATTAAATGCAAGCTGATTAAGTTGGAATTTTGGTTAAAATTCATATAAATTATGAAAAGATAATAGCACACCAGTTTTCCGTGTCAAGAATAATTTTCCACAGTTAGCCCAAACTTAAGCGATTTCGTCTTCGGAATAAACCCAAGTTTTATCTTGGCGCTCATACTGGAATAATTCTTCGTGATCAAAAAAACGTTTAATTTCTATTTGAGCATTGGCCGGGGAATCAGAGGCATGCACAATGTTAGCCTGCATGCTCATGGCAAAATCTCCGCGAATAGTTCCGGCATCAGCACTGCGTCCTTTGGTGGCGCCAGTAATGAAGCGTACCGCTTCCACGCACTCCAATCCTTCCAAAACTATTAACACCACCGGCGCTGACTGCATAAATCTTTTTAGACCATCAAAAAAAGGTTTGTCTTTATGATGAGCATAGTGTTCGGAAACTTTTAAATCGCTAATACGCGCCATTTTCAAACCTACCAAACGCAATCCTTTACGTTCAAAACGATGAATAATTTCTCCCAGTAAATTTCTTTGTAAAGCATCGGGCTTTACAATAATTAAAGTTTGTTCCATTGGACTAAAATTAATAATTTATTTTTACAACGCACTTAATGTATCAAAAAATGCCCTCAAGGGCAAATTTTGAAAAAATATTTTTTAACTAGCTATTGTTGGTTGCTGTTGAGACATTACTTCTTTTACTTTTTCCACCACTTCTGCCGGAGTATGATTAGCTTTGATAAAATAATCGGTAGCTCCTAATTCTCGTCCTTTGCGAATGTCTTCTTCCTGGCCTAAATTAGTTAATAAAATAACCGGAATGTGCTTAGTGGCTTCATTTTTCTTTAATTTTTTCAAAGCTACAAAACCATCCATTTTAGGCATGATAATATCTAACAAAATCACCGACGGCTGGTACTGTTCCGCCAGTTCAATACCCTCTGCTCCATTATAAGCAGATTTTACCTCATACCCTTCTTTCGTAAACTTTTGGGTATACATGGTGTGTAACATTTCGTCGTCTTCGACGAGTAAAATTGTGTTGTTGGCCATATTCTCCTCCTTTAATGTGGCTTTTTTAAGTAAACTCATTGAATTATTTTCCTATATATTTATTATAACACCTTTTTAAAAAAGTGGCTATTACTTGTGCACATGACTATTATACCACTAATTTTGGTTTTGGGAAATCAAAGCTTTGTTCCAAATGGTATCCCAGCTGTAAAATTCTTTTTTCCGCAAACTGCGGGGCGATGAGTTGAACTGCCACCGGTAAATTATCTACCGCTCCAGCTGGCAGAGAAAAGGCCGGAAGACCTGCTAAAGAAGCGGGAATGGTATAAATATCTGAAGTATACATAGATAAAGGGTCGCTTTCTCTTTCACCCAATTTAAAAGGCAAAGTGGGTGAAGTGGGAGACATAATCACATCCACTTGTTCAAAGGCCTTGGTAAAATCTTCACTAACCAAAGTACGGACTTTTTGCGCCTGCTTATAATAAGCATCATAATAACCGGCAGATAAACAAAAAGTACCAATCATAATACGACGTTTGCTTTCCGCTCCAAAACCTTCTTCGCGGGTTTTGGTATAAACTTCATCTAAACTGTTAGCACCTTTTGCAGGTCGGCCATATTGAATACCATCATAACGCGCTAAATTGGAACTATTTTCAGAAGGGTTTAAAATATAATAAGTGGCCAAACCGTAACGGCTGTGCGGTAAAGAAATTTCTTCTACTCCTACACCTAATTTAGCTAAAACTTTTTGCACTGCTAAAAAACGTTCTTTTATTCTAGGATCTAACCCTGCCAATTCCAAATATTCTTTAGGGATGCCAACGCGCAGACCAGAGACGGTTTTTTCCAAACTGTTTAAATAATCATCAATGGGCACTGGAGAGGTGGTGGCATCCAGAGGATCGTGGCCAGCAAGTTGTTTTAAAACATAAGCGCCGTCAGCAACGTTTTGCGTAATAATACCAACTGTGTCCAAAGAAGAAGCTGAGGCGATTACTCCATAACGAGAAATGCGACCATAGGTTAATTTAAGTCCAACCACATTACAAAAAGAAGCGGGTTGGCGAATAGATCCGCCCGTGTCTGTTCCTAAAGCAAAAACCGCTAAATCCGCCGCGACGGCCGCGGTAGATCCGCCGGAAGTACCGCCTGGTACACGCGTCAAATCAAAAGGATTTTTAGTTGGCCCAAAAGCGGAATATTCGGTAGAAGAACCCATGGCAAATTCGTCCATATTGGTTTTCCCCAAAAGCACAGCATCTTGACATTTTTCAACTGCGGTAGCGGAATAAGGCGGAATATATTCTTTTAAAATATGAGAACCGGCAGTGGTACGAATGTCTTTGGTACAAAAAATATCTTTAACCGCATAAGGAATTCCGGTAAGCGGCCCTTGGTTGCCACGATCAATTTCCTCTTGCGCGTGCACAGCGGCTTTTTCGGCTTGTTCAGTACAAACCGTAATATAACTATTCAGTTGAGGATCAACTTTGGCAATGCGGCTTAAATACTGCCGGGTTAATTCCGGAGCGGAAATTTCTTTATTGTCTAGTTGTTTTCGTAGTTCAATAAGGCTCATATTTTTAATGGCTAGGGCTGTCTTCGGTAAAAACTGCTCGCACTTTTAAAGCGCCGTTTTCATCAACCTCCGGCATAGTGGATACCATATCACTTTTTTCAAAAGTATAATCAGCAATGTCTGTTCTTAAAACATTCACCAAACCGGTAACTTGCTGAGTGGGAACAATATTTTCTGTAGCCACCTCATTTAATTGTTCAATGTATGCTAAAATATTAGACAAATCTTTAGATAAAGAGTCTATTTCTTCTTCTTTTAAGCTAATTTTAGAAAGGCGAGAAAGTTTGGCAATCACCTTTTTGTCTAATTTCATAACTTTTGTATAATATCAAGAGAAAAACCGAAAAGCAAGGAACAACTTTAATTTAACAACTTTAAAAATTCCGATTCATTTAAAATTTTGATGCCTAATTTCTGCGCTTGCAACAGTTTAGAGCCAGGTTTTTCCCCTACCACCAAGTAATCTAATTTTTTACTAACTCCGGACATCACTTGTCCGCCGTTGTTACGCACCGACTGCTTGGCGTCTTCCCGAGTTTGAGCTTGCAAGGTACCGGTAAACAAAAAATATTTACCCGCTAATTTTTTGGTATCGGTTTTTTTAACTTTTTGCACAATTAAATGGGGCAGTAATTTTGCTAAATAAATTTGATTTTTTCTTTGCTGAAAATAAGCTGTAATACTGTGGCTGGCGATAATGCCGACATCATGAATATTTTGTAATTCTTCTGCTGAGGCGTTTTGAATTCTGGCAAAAGTTAAAAATTTTTCCGCCAAAGTTAAGGCGGTTTGTTCACCTACATGCCTAATGCCTAAAGCGAAAATTAAACGCGGCAAAGAAATGGTGCGACTTTTTTTGATGGCTATTATTAAATTGCTGGCTGATTTTTCCGCAAAACGCTCCAAAGACTGTAAATCATTTTCAGTTAAATTAAAAATATCGGCCGGCGTGTTTAAAAGCCCTGCCGTCAATAAATGATCGATAATTTTAGGTCCCAAACCTTCAATATTAAAGGCTTTTTTGCTGACAAAATGATAAAAACGCTCTTTTTGCTGACTAAAACAAGCATGATTAGGACAATAATAAGCCACCTCATTGGCATGACGAATAATTTTACTGCCGCAACTTGGACAAAATTTCGGCATAGTGAAATTTTTTTCTTTACCTGTTCGTAAATTTGGCAACACCTGAATAATATCCGGGATAATATCGCCGGCTTTTTCCACAATAACCGTATCACCAATTTTTACATTCAGTCTTTTAATTTCATCTATATTATGAAGAGTCGCTCTGGCGACAGTAGTGCCGGCCACCGCTACTTTTTTCAAATGCGCCACCGGAGTTAAAGCGCCCGTTCGTCCTATTTGCACTACAATATCTTCTATGACGGTAACCGCCTGTTCAGCCGGAAATTTTAAAGCAATGCTGGCTCGGGGCGCCTTACCTACTATTCCCAACCGAGCAAACTGCTTATTGCTATTCACCACCACTACCACGCCGTCAATTTGGTAGGGTAAATGATCTCGCTTTTTTTGAATATTTTGATAAACAGACCATACCTCCTGCAAATTTTTTGCGGCTGTGGCAGATGGATCAGTGCGAAATCCCAGTTTTTTTAAAAGTATATGTTCTTGCTGATGAGTGGTTTGCCCTAAGTTTGTGGGTAAAGCATAAGCGGAAAAACGCAATTCACGACTTTTAACAATAGCAGGATCAAGTTGACGAATGGTACCGGCCGCTGTATTGCGTGGATTCATATAAATTGCTTCTCCGGCTTTTTGTCGCTCCCTATTTATTTTATCGAAAACTTTTTTGGTCATATAAACCTCTCCTCTCACTTCGATGGTTTTTACTTTGGTGGCTTCTGGTATTTCTCTTAAACGCAAAGGAATACTCTCAATAGTTATTAAATTATTGGTAACTTCTTCGCCAATCAAGCCGTTGCCGCGAGTGGCGCCGATTTTTAATAATCCATTTTCATAAATTAAACTAATTGCCAAACCGTCCAATTTCGGTTCTACAAAAAAATCTAATTGTGCATTTTCTGTTAAACGATGCAAGCGTTTCTGCCAATCTTGTAAATCCTCTTCAGAAAAAGCGTCGTTTAAAGAAAGCATGCGCGTAGGGTGTTTCACTTTGGTAAATTTATCCAAAGGCTTACCGCCCACGCGCTGAGTGGGTGAATCAGATGTTACTAAATCCGGATATTGTTGTTCTAAATCGAAAAGTTCTTTTTTTAAAGAATCCAAAGCGGCATCGGAAATTTCCGGTTGATCTAAAACATGGTAAACATAGCGATAATGATCAATTTCTTTTTTTAATTTTTGAATTCTTTTTTGAGCCAGAGCTTTAGTCATGTTGGTATTAGGGACTGAGTTTTTCAATTTTGTCTATAGAAAATATCACAAAATCGGTTAAACCAGAAGCTTGAGCAACCCATTTCGTTAAGACGGAAATTTTACGCGCAGATATTTTGCCGCGGCCGATGGCAGTAACGGAAGCCACCGAAGGAATATTCACTACTTGTCCGGAAGCGCTGGGGCCGTCGTAAAATACAGTTTTAAACAAAGGAATACTGCAATCTAAAGGAGTAAAGCGCAAAATATGATTTTTAGTGGTAGACAGCCAATTGGCCGTATGCATACAAGTATAATTTGGATCAGTTGAGGATATAGTGCAATCGTAAACCTCTTTTTGAATATCATCAACAGAAACATCAGTACCCACGTTTAAAACTTGATAAGTCACTTCTATTTTCTGATCAAGACTGGAATCATGATTGGCGCAAGCGACCGGCGTCCAAAATAATTCTACGGAACGCGCGCCCACTCCGCTTAAAATCTGATCCGGATCATACATATCAACTTGCGTACCGCGTCGATAAGGAACACTGAAAACCATATTTGCCACACTTCCCTTGGTTTCGTCAGCGCTTACCAAATAATTGGCGGCGCTGTGGGTTAAAACTCTGGGAACATTATTTTCGGTAGTAGCTTTAAGACGGTCAATGGCATCGTCTAGGGTTTCCGGCTGATTAACATCGTCCACTTCTTCCAACAAACCGCCTTGCTGACGACGCAGGGCTAATAAATCCAAACTGTCTTCAATGCCACTTTCAGCCGCATAATAGGCTTGTAAAGAATCAGGAAAAGAACGAGCTACGGCGATTTCTTTATAAATCAAAGAAGCTAAAACAAAACCAATAGTCATCATAATCATCAATAACAACAAAGCAAAAATCAACACTGCTCCTCTGGGTTTTGGCGCTTGAGACTTAGCGGGCATAATAACGAGTGGTTAAGCCGGTTTGCATTAAAACAGATTCATTCTTACTTTTAGGCATTTTTAATTTAAGTTGAATGGTAACGTAAGGCGCCGTATCTGATAAGTATTGGCTATTCTGTTCTTCGTAAGGAGAGCGGCTGGGAAAAATAAGAAAATTACCCACGGTAAAGTACAGTTTTTGGGAATTTATTTGAGACCAATCTGAAGAAATGGTGGGATCAACCTGGTGATTACAAGTATCGTTAAAAGGTTTATTATCACATAAAAATAAATCAATCTGATTATTATGAGAATAAAACCAAAAAACCGTTTGCTGGCCGGCCTGATCACGCAGGGCTAAAAATTCTTTTTGCAAAAGCGGATCGCCATCATAAAACAAATAATCCAGGTGCGCGTTATGAACCCGATCGGAAATCATTAAAAATATATAGCGTGCCTGCGACTGCATATACAAATCTTCCCGCGCCGTTCTTTGACCGCGAAACAACATCAATAATAAAGTAGTGGCCGCCACCATCACCACGCTGATAACTGCGGTGGCCACCAGCAATTCAATAATGGTAAACCCGGTCAATTCTTTTTTAATAACGCCAGTCATATAAGTACTCTTCTAGTTGATAATTATTCATTTTACCCCTGCCGGCCCACTGTATTGACACCACCACATCAAGGCCTACTGGTTGATAAGTGGCTGTGGCTGTATTTAAATCCGTACAAACCTGAGTTTCGTTATCAATAATTTGTTCATCATGATCGTCAAGAGTATTGCGACAAATCGGATATAAATAAATTAGGCGACTATAAGTGGTTTGTTGAAAATTATTTGGTATAAAATCCGTTTGGGTGGTTTGAAAATATTTTTCTGAGGTCTGATCGTACCAAATAGCAGAGCAAGCATAAGAACTGTTATTTTGCCCTAAGCACTGATCGTCAAAATCATTGGGAGTAAAATCTAAACTGTGGCTTAACGCAGGGTCGTTGGGGGTGTTGTTTAACACCGCCGAATAATCTGTGGCGTTAGCAGAGGAAAAAAGATTCTCGTTCCAAGCGGTAGTAGAATTGGTGTCAAACATTAACCAATTGGAATCGCGTAAAGCCCGAACGGCTTCCAGACCTTCTTGCGCAAAAAGCGCGGCTTGAAATTGCTCATTTATCTGTCTGCTGGTCATAACGGAAAGAGTGGCTAAAACCACTAAACTAACCAAACCGATAACCACAATGGCGGTAGCGATCACCGCCTCCAATAAGGTGAATCCGGAAGAAGTGGAAAATTTTTTTAAGGGAAAATCGGCGGTTAACATACGGAAAATTATTAGTTAATTTGTCCCGAAATAATATTCACCAGAACCGTAGCATTGGCATTGTCCTTTTCGTGGTGCAAAATTATCTCCAAATTATCATCTCTTTGGCCATTGGTATACATTTTAGCATTTTCGTAAGTTACCAAAAAATCACAAGTGCCTGTTGCCGAAAGAGGCGTGCAAGTCTGAATTAAAACATTGCGTACTAATTCTCCTTTTTCTAAATCAACCGTTTCCAAAAGCACATCGCTACTATTTTTACTATATAAATTATCCGCGTCATAATCGGCATACAAATAATAATACTTTTCTCCGGGAAAAAACACCAAACCATAACCTAGCGGGACCGTGTTGGTAGTTGGCTCAATTTTGCCAGTTTGCGACCAGTTAATAATTTTACTCAAATCACTGGTAAGAACCGCCTGGCCGTTGCTTAAATCAATGGGATTAGTGGTACCGGAAAAACGCATGACAACAATTGAGCTTAAAATACCAATAATGCCTACAATAATTAACAACTCGTAAATGGTAAAACCGCGCGGATGTGTTTTTTTCATAACAAAAATTTTAAATACCAGTCAATCAACTGGGTGCCGTAAAGCAGGCTAAAAAAAGTACTCAAAGTTAAAAAAGTACCAAAAGCCAAACGAGAATTAGCATGAGCTTTTTTTTGTATTAACAGTATTAAAGCAATCAGCGCGCCCAAAATATAGGCTAACATTAAAGCTAATAAAGTCCGCTCCCAACCTAAAAGTACGCCCATTAAAATGCCTAAACGAATATCGCCGCCGCCAATCCAACGACCGCGAGAAATTAAATATTGTGCTAAAAAAAATCCGCCGCCTAATAAGGCTCCTAAAATTAAATTTAAAAAACTAAGCTGAAACACAAAAATTGACCCCAAACCAGCCAAAATAATAGCCGGCACCGTGACCACATCCAACACCAACTGGTGCTTTAAATCATACAAAAAAATAAATAGCAAAAAAGCCGAGATGATGGCGACAAAAATTGCTTGATCAACTTGAACAAATACCAAAGCTGACCATAAAAATAAAACAGCGCTCCCCAGTTCCACCGCCGGATATTGCCAAGATATTTGCTGATGACAAGTGCGACAGCGGCCTTTTAAAAACAAAAAAGAAAAAACAGGCACCAACTCTTGGGGTTTTAAAACGGTTTGACAGTGCGGGCAATGGCTTTTGGCTAAAGTCTTATTTTTATTTTTTAACAAACTTTCTCCTTGAAAAAGTCGATATTCGGCCGCATTTAAAAAACTGCCTATAACCAAACCAAATAAAACAAAAAAAGCTAAATAAACAAAAGAAAATAACATATTCTTATTATACCTGCTCCTAGCCATGTGCACAAACAAAAAATCCCCGCTGGTAGCGAGGATTTTGAAAACCCAACAAGCACAATTATTGAGCGGCCGTACCACCTAAACAATACATACCATCAGTATTGGCTGTGGCAACTCCACAATCAATAGTGGCATCAGTGGGATCAAAGGCACTATCAGAAGAAACCGACATCCAACCCGCACCACCTAAAGCGGCGCCATCAAGGTCTTGAGATAATACTTGATGTTCTTTATCTTCCAAAACCGTTCTAATATAATATTGATCGGCAGTGGCGTTCACAATATAAGTATAAACTTCTTTGTCCGGTTGAGGCGGGGTGGACAAACTGCTAATATAAGAGGCCATGGTCTCTGCCATTTCCGGCCAAGTATTAACCTCTACCTCTTGTGTTGCCGCGTCTTCTACCACCAATATTGGGTATTCAGCTTCTTCATTGTAATAAAGCTCTAAAGCCGTTTGAAACGACTTCATATCTGCTACGCGCTTGGTGTCTCTCGCGCGTTTCTGAGCGGCGGTTAACGAAACAAGAGCTAATGCCGCTAAGAGTCCGATGATTGCGATAACAATCAACAACTCAATCAGCGTAAAACCTTTTTGTTTTCTCATGGTTGTCTTTTATGATTTATTAAATAAAATTTTCCTCCTCTAATGTCTTTTATAAGTATAGCATATTTTAAAGTACTAGACAAGAGATAATTTCACTTTTCCCCTTTTTCTTAAAACTGTGAAGTGATGGAATAGATCGGCATCAAAACTCCGGACACTAAAATTAAAGCGGCCGCGCCCAGTAAAATAATAATCAAAGGCTCAATCAAACTGGTTAAAGCCTCGGTTAAAGCTGTTACTTCATCAGCGTAAAAATCAGAAATTTTCTTTAAAATTTGATCCAAACGGCCGGTTTCTTCGCCAATGTCCATCATTTGCGCCACCATCGGAGGAATGGGCTTGTATTTTAACAAAGCGCTGGATAAAGGCTTGCCGGCTTCCACTTGATCATGCGCGTCCATTAAAATTTTGCGATAAACATTATTGCCCACCAAGTCCGCCACAATAGCCACTGAACGATTGATAGGAACGCCCGAAGCCAACAGGTTAGATAAACTTCTGGCTATTCTGGTTAAGTAGATTTTTTTAAAAATATTGCCAAAAACCGGAAGATGCAACTTCAGAGTATCAAAAATATTTTTCATAAAAGCAACGCGTTTGCCAAAACTTAAAACAAAACCAAAAATAACCGCTCCTATCAAAATTAACCACCAATAATTGTGAAAAATACTGCTGGTAGTCACTAATATTTTGGTGGGCAAAGGCAGTTCTGCGCCGGTTGTAACAACCACATCAAGTAATTTTGGGATAACGTAAATCATCATAAAAATAAACATGCCCACTAAAACCACCACAATAAAAGCCGGATAAATCATGGAGCTGATAATTTTGGAAAGCAGTTGATAATCTTTTTCTTTTTGATCAGCTAAATAAGTGAGCACTTCGTCTAAGCGGCCGGTGGTTTCTCCGGAACGGATCATATAAACAAAAAAATCGTCAAATATTCTATGGTGATGATGCAGTGCCGCGGATAAACGCGCGCCGCCGTCCACACTGTCCGCTACATCGGCAATAACCGCGCTCAATCCTTTAGATTCGGTTTGCTGGGCTAAAATACGCAAAGCTCTGACAATCGGCACGGTGGCAGAAACCAAAACCGCCAATTGGCGCGAGAAAACCACCAGATCTTTGGTTTTAACTCGATGAAAAAAATGAGATAATTGTTCCCCCACTCCTTGATCCACTTCTTGTACAGACAAGGGCAGTAAATTTTTTTCTCGCAAAATATCTCGTACCACTTTTTCCGAAATCACCTCCATTTGCGCGGTCAGCAAATGACCGGATTGATCGCGAGCTTTATAAAGAAAACGAGGCATACAAATTAAATTTATAAATTATTTATTCTCTGGCTACACTCAAGGCTTCTTCCACAGTGGTATATCCCCTGAGCGCTTTAATAATAGCATCTTGTTTTAAAGAAATCATGCCTTGGGAAAGCATCTCTTGGGCCATCACGGACATATTGCTGGCTTTACCGCTTCCGATAATTTCTCCCAAATTTTCGGTAACCTCTATGACCTCCGCGACTGCCACCCGACCCTTGTAACCGCTGTCTTCACAATGGGGACAGCCCGCGCCTTGATAAACGGTAAAAGGCTGATTATTGGTTAAGCCGGCGGCAATGTCTGTTGGTAAGTAAGTTTTGGGAATTTCCGCCAAAATTTGCCGTACTTCTTGCTCTACTGTCGATGACAAACTAATTGGCTTGCGACATTCTGTGCAAATTCGCCTGGCTAAACGCTGGGCAATTACCAAATTAAGAGACGAAGCTATTAAAAAAGGCTCTATTTCCATATCAATCAAGCGCGGTATGGCGCCAATGGCATTATTGGTATGCAAAGTGCTAAGTAACATATGACCGGTTAAAGCGGCGTGAATGCCCAGTTCGGCAGTTTCGTTATCGCGAATTTCGCCAACCATAATAATATCCGGATCTTGGCGCAAAACCGCCCGCAAACCACGCACAAAAGTGAGTCCTATTTCCGGTCTAATTTGGGTTTGGGCAATGCCTGACATATTATATTCTACCGGATCTTCCAGCGTAATGATATTCTGTTTTTCGCTGTTTAACACTTTTAACATGGAATACAAAGTGGTGGATTTGCCAGAACCGGTGGGGCCGGTAATTAAAATCATACCGTGCGGCCGCTTTAAATTTCTATGAATTATTTCTAAATTATGATCGGCATAACCCAGGTCTTCCAACTTTTGAATGCCGCTTTCCGTATCCAAAATACGAATTACCACTTTTTCTTTACCCACCAAAGGCATAGTGGAAACCCTGAAATCCACATCATGATCATCAATGTGCATGCGAAAACGTCCATCTTGCGGTAAACGAGTTTCATCCAATTTTAAATTAGATAAAACTTTAATGCGCGCCACCAAAGCATTGTGCACTCCTTTTGGCAGTTGTAAAGAAGTATGCAAAACACCGTCCAGCCGATAACGCACACGCGTACCTTGCTCATCCGGTTCAATATGCACATCAGAAGCCGCGCCTTCTACCGCGTGACGCAAAATAACCGATACGGTTTTGGAAATAGGAGCGTTTTTGGTGTTGCGAGTCGGGTCATTTTCGGGTTTTTCCGTATCAACCAGCATTTCTTCATCACTCTCGGACTGCTGTTCCAAAGCATGAGCGACCTCTGTTTTGACATTATCGTATTGTTTTAAAACAAATAATAAACTGTCTTCGGAAATTAAATAATAAATAAAACGGATTTTATAGCTGTGGGCGATAAAATCCAAGGCCTCAATAGCCGCATAATTATGCGGATCAATCAAACCTATGGAAACATCATTGCCCTGACGCGCCCAAGGCACCACTTGATAATTTTCCGCAACGCTACGGGTGATGATGTTTAAAATATCAGCCGGAAATTCTTTTTCTCTTAAATCCGCATAAGGAAAACCTAAAACCTGCGCCTTGGCTTTGGCCACCGTTTCAGCGGGCACTATTTTGTTTGCGGTTAAATATTTTAAAACGTCTGTCTGATTTTGAGCGGCAGTGGTTTTTAAAGTTGTCCACTGCTGATCATTTAAAAAACCATGAGTGTAAAGCAGTTGGACGACGCTGATTGTATCTTCAGTTCTCATCTTAAATTACTTAAAAACTTAATCTTGCGGTAAAAAAGGTTCGGGATTGCCCGGAGTAGGCAGGCTCATATCCAACGTACTCGCGTTACCGGCTTGATCATAAGACACCACCGTATAATAATAAGTAACGTTGGGTAAAGCGGTTTTATCCAAATATTTCGCTTCGGCTTTAGCTGATATTTTGGTCAGCGTTTCTCCTTGTTGGCCAAATTTTTCCGAGCGATAAATAATAACAAAATCCAAATCTTGATCTGTAGGCATTTCCCAAGAAATTTGTATTTGCTTTCCGGCCGGGTCATCTACGGTACTGACTATCACGTTTGCTGGCGGCAAAGGCGGCACATCATCTATGGGAATTACTTCAGCGGTGGGGACGGTTTTGGCTGACACGGTTTTGGTTTCGGAATTTATAGTCAACTCGTTAATGGCCGTGGCTTGATAACGATAAGTTTCCCCATCTTTAACCGTAGTATCCAAAAAATAATTATCCGTAATTTTTTGAGCAATCAGTTCCGGCGCGGAAAAATTGTCAGCGCTTTCCAGGTGTTGCCGATAAATATTTACGGCTAACGCTCCTTCGGGTTTTTGCCAGAATAAAGCCACTTCTTGACCAATATGCGTATTTTCGGCAGTAAAATTTTCCACCGGCGGCGGGATATTTTCATCTAACAATAACGCGGAGGTCTGAGTGGGTTGAGGACGCAAATACGGCGCGGAAAAATGATAAAGTTGTTTTTGATGCAAAACATCAGCCGGAAAAGTAATGTTCATCGGCACAAAATCAGCCGAATAAGCCACGCCCAGTAATTGTTTGGAAATATCAAAAGCTTGAGTATAAAGTAAAACTCCGGCCAAGACGGCAGTTAGGGTTAATAAAATTGTTTCTTTTTTATTTTTCATCATCAGGAGAAATAAGGTAATAAGTGCGCAGTTGTAAACCAAAATTATTGGTACCCTCGGCATAAGTTAAACTGGAAAGTTCTAACACCGGAGTAAAACTGGACAAAGAAGCTAAAAAATTCTTGACGCCGGCATAACTTTTATCTTGCAATTCCACATTCATGGTAATGAGCGTTGATCCAATGTTTTTATTGGCAAAAGAAACGCTTTGTTCATCAGCGGGATTGTCAACTTGAGCGGGTTTAGCGTTTTTATCATCGGTAGCACCGGCGGCGTTTTGACTAACATCAATACTGGTCATATTGATTTTGGCGGCTTGGGCAAAACTTTCTAAACGAGAAATCAATAAGGTCGGCTCAATCTGTGCCGGTAAAATTTGTAAAGCATATTGTAAACGCTCTTGATTTAATTGTTGATAATCTGCTTGCAATTTTTCCAAACTGGCCAATTCTTGCTGTTTTTGATTTAACAACAATTCAGGAGAATTATCTTTAGGTTTTTTAGCGTCAGTTAAAGAAAAATAAGCGCCCTGAATTAAAAATAACCAGCTCAAAGTAAAAATAATAATTACTTCAAAAATAGCCAACCAAATAAAATATTTTTTCAAAAATATCAGCAGTTTATTATTTTTGTTTTTCGGTGTAGAATTTTTCATTGGGAAATTGTTTGATGAAATAAATCCGGAGAAAAACTGACGGTCATCACAAAATTTACTTTGTCTTGATCCTGAGAAGAGGTGGCGGAAGTAACATCAACCGCCAATACTTGCGGCGAGGCGCGGAAAAGCTCTACTTGATCGTGAATTTGATTGTAATTTTTAGCTACTACGTCAAAAACAAATTTTCCGGAAACAGCCGAGCCGTTCATATTAGAATAATAAACCGTTGGTAAAGTGATGTTTTGGAGTAAAGAAAAAAGAGGTGTCCAATAAATGTGGGCGTTTAAAAGTTCGACTAAAGATTGCAGTTGATCACCATAAACACTGGCCTCTTGCTTGATTGGTATTAGTGCCTGAATTTTTTGGGAAAGTTGATTTACTTCTTGATTTTTTTGTTCAATTTGCACTAAAATATTTTGTTTTTGATAAGTTAAAACAGCAAAAACTGCAAAAACTGCAATCAAGGCTAAAACGGCAATAATAATTAAATCCCTTAAATAATGAATGGACCGGTGATGATAATTTTTAATTTTCGGCAATAAATTAGTACCCAACAAAGTGGTGCCACTGTCAGAGGTGGTATCGTTTAAAGCCGCTGAGGTGATGGGAGGTGGCGGTGTAATTGCTGGAGCGGCCGCAACCGGTGCTGGTGAAATTTTTTCTTGTTTTTGAGGTTTGGTGTATTTTTTTTGCGACTCTGGCACAATTTGATTTTCCTGACGAATATCCGCCAACAAATCCGGCAAATTTTCCTCTTTGTGATGCTTAGGAGCGTTGTGAATGGAAATTAAAGGATCCTTTTTTTTCTGGTTTCTCCAAGAAAGAAAAGATTTGTGCGGTTTTCGCGCTTGTTCTTTTTTTGGTAATTTTTCTTTTTTTTGGTCAGTTAAAATTGTCTCGCCTTTTTGAAATTTTGCTTTCACAGTTTCTCCGGAAGTATATTCCACGTCATAAGCTGACGCTTTTTGGCGCCTGGATTTTTTTCCCCCGTTTGATTCAACAAAATTTATATCGTCCATTTAATTTATTTCACGCATTGCTAAACCAACAGCCACGGCTAAACGCGGCCCTATTTGTTGTAAAACCGATTTTAACTCCACCGGATACATTACTCGCGCCCAAGGATCACCAATATACACTTTTATTCCCAAAACCATACTTAAATACTGGGTAATATTAGGCAACCAAGCTGATCCGCCGGCTAAAATAATTTTTTCTAAATTGCCGTTGCCTTGACTTTGGTAAAGATTGAGTACGTATTTTACTTCATTCACTACGGAGTCCACCATAAATTGAATTCTTTTGGGCACCTGTCCGGAAAGTTGATCCTGCTGTTTTGTTAAACCAAAATCTCTTTTAAATTGCTCGGCACGCGCCAAATCAATGTTCAAATTATTGGCAATCGCCTTGGTAATAGTACGTCCACCAATGTCAATACTGCGGTTAATTAAAGGCACGGCATCCAAAACAATGCTGATGGTGGTGGCGGCCGCTCCCATATCAATTAACATAATCGGCGATTTGTCCCGACCCACCAAAGAGCGTTCCAGAGCGAAACTTTCTGTTTCCAGACTTACCAAATTCAAACCAGCTTCTTTAAACAGCTCAACATAGCGGGAAACCAACTTTTTAGGCGCGGCGGTTAACAAAATTTTGAAATATTTTTGCCTGTCTTTGGCGGTAATTTTGGCGGTTTGTTTTTCCGCATAAGGATTTTGCAACTGCCCTGTTTCCGTGCCACTCACTTGCGCTTGCAGAGGAACTTGGCTCACATCTTCGGCGTCTTCTAAAATTTTCCAATCCAAAATCATTTCTGTCAAAGGCATGGGCACAAATTTTTTAGCTTCCCACTGCACCGCCGGCACCAGTTCTTTTTTGGGCATTTGCGGCAAGTGAATAATGGAAGTAAAAACCGTATAACTGGGCAAGGCCGCCACCACATTACGGGAAGTGGCGCGAGACTCTTGTAAAACTTTTTTAATGGCAAAAACCGCCTTATCTCTGACCTCTTTAGTGTCTTTGGTTAAAATTTCGTTAGTTTGTTCAGCATAACCATAAGTTATCAACTTGGGTTTGCTCTTTTCGTTTTCTAGTTCCACAATTTTTATTGCGGAATTAGCAATATCTATCCCTAAATACCGTTCGTTTGATCCAAACAAAGCCATAAAATTATTTTTTAACTTAAGCCTGACAATTTCCTCCTTTAACTGTTTTATTATACCATACTTTGCAACCCAAAGCAAACAGCCAGGAATGGTTCAGTGTCCCGTTAATAGCCATTTTAATTTTTACTGCTCTTGCCCTTGCCCAACACTTTATATTTTCCTATAATGAAATAACATAAACTTATGAGAAAACCTTTCAAAAAAGAACTAACTTCAATTCCTCTGGAAGATGCACATGGTGGAAGCGGAAAACGTCGTCTTGTTTTGTCAGCAACTGATGATATTTCTAAGCAGTTGGAAGCATTTGCGAATACATATCTTCAACCAGGTTCAAAATTTGATTGGCACACGCATGAATCAATTGATGAATTTTTGGTTATTATAAGTGGAGTTGGTCGTGTGTTGTTTAAAGATGGTTCAGTATTTGATTATAAGGAAAAAGACATGATTTATATTCCAGCAGACGTGGAACACATGATTGAAGCCGCGAGCGATCAAGACAGCGAATTCTTTTTTATTCGCGTTCGAGTGTAGTTCATCTGAATAATATTTCAACTTAAATTTATAATCAGAAATTTTATGAGTACATTATCTACAATTGGATTAATTAGCTTTTTAATTTGTCTTTTTTTAGGACGTTTTTTAAACGAGAAAGCGCTACAAGTGCTTAATAAAGATGAAAAAATTAAATTAATGGACGGTTTTTCTAAAATGAGAAAATATAACCTTATTCCAATTATTATATTTACAATATTAATTATTTTACTTGGTCGGACATTGCAACCAGTAACAAATTTTATTATATTTATTTTACTATGGATTATTTTAATTGCCGTTACCCACATGTTTTTATTTTCCAAATTAAAAAGTTTACAATTATCTGATAAATACATTAAAAAAATTGTCTTGGCACAAATAATTAAGTTTTTAGGAGTTGGTATATTTATAGTAGCAAGTATATCTTATTATTTATAAATAAAAATAGCTTATAACGTCACACAACATCAGAGCTCGCCGGCGCGTTGTCTGACATTTTCATTCATAATTTAAATACCATGCTAACAAGAAAAAATACCTTTTACCTTTTTTCATCTCTTGATCTGATTACCTTCATTATTAACTTCGGCTTACTGGCTCGATTGGTAGTTGGACTACCTAAAGACTATGATAATACTCTCTTTTTCTTACTTGCTGTTCTACAAATTTTATTTTTGCTATCATTACTGCTAACTGCATACCTTCACTTTAAAAAACAGGAAAAAGCATTAATCCTATATTATCCACAATTAGTATGGCGTGCTCTTTTCTTTACTTGGAGTTTTGGATTTATCTTTTTAATAGAATCACTATTTTTCGCTACAACTTTGCATTACATACTAATTGTTATTGTGATCGTTGCTGAGCTCGCTAGATTGACCATGAACATTAAAATACAAAAAGAGATGAAAAATAATAAATTAAATATTTAAAAAATAAATATTATGAGACAAGAACATGATCTTCGCCCTCAAATTGGCGAATGGCGCGAAGCCAATATACAACAAATTCAAGTCATAAAAGATTTTATTCTTAAAATTTATCGAACTCCTTTAGAAGAACAGGAATATTCAAGAGAGGAGTTTTCATCCAATAGGCCTCGTGGTGAGGATATAACAGCAATACATTCTGGTGATTTTGAATTACGCCAGGTTGAAATTTTTCAAGAGCAGAATGGTAGGTATCAATTTAGTTGTTATGTTGGAGAAACACAATTGATTATTACAGGCAAAGCCGCTAAAGATTTAGCAAAAAAATTAAGGGGAGAAGACAGTCAATAATAACCTTGGCAAACTAACAAAATATGATTCAAGCATTTATATTTGATATGGATGGCGTGATCATTGATAGCGAGCCACTACAATCTATCTTTAGATTTTGCGTTTTTATGGTTTTTGCTCTAGGATAAATTTGTACAAATATTGGAAATCAATTGCCTCGCACAAATTATGATTGCTATCGCAATGGTATCATAATGCGGTTTGGCGACTGCACATTATACGCGAATGTTAGATGAAATAAATTCTATTTTTTACTTAATTTATCCGATTGTATGATTAAAAATAAAACAGCATTAATTACAGGATCGTCTTCTGGGATTGGTAAGGAGATAGCCATTCAGCTTGCCAGACAAAATATTGTGGTTTGCATCAATTATTCAAAATCAGCAGACGATGCGAAACGGGTTAAGAAGACCATTGAAAAAGAAGGTGGCAAAGCTGTTCTTTTTAAGGCAGACGTCAGCAAGGAAAAAAATGTTGAGCGACTGTTTATTTTTTTAAAAGAGGAATTTGGTACATTGGATTATCTGATTAATAATGCCGGAATTAATGTGGCTAAAAAATTTGAAAAGTATTCAACTGCAGATTGGTCTAGGATAATAAATATTAATTTGACTGGTAAATATCTTTGTACTAAATATGCCGCGCCTCTTTTAAAAAAATCGGTACGCCCCCGCATTATTAATATTGCATCAAGATTTGGAACAAAACCAGACAACGAGATACCGGCATACTGTTGCGCAGAGGCTGGGGTTATCATGCTCACTAAAGTGAGCGCGCTTGGTTTAGCTAAATATGGTATTAAAGTAAATACGATTAGCCCCAGTTTAACCCGGACTCCGTTGACTGAAAAAATGTGTTCTCAAGAAGAATTTAATTCCTATGCGGAAAATAATCCGTCAAAAAGGGTCGGACTTCCCAAAGACATCGCAAATGCTGTTTTATTTTTGATATCAGATAAAGCAGATTTTATAAATGGGGAAAATATTAATGTGAGCGGAGGTATTTTGTTAAAATGAGAACAAGCTGTTAGACTATACCATCACAACAGCGTACCAGATACGCGCAGATGTTACACAATTTCAAAATAATAATATTCATATGCTCATTTCAAAATCTGACACGGAAAAAATTTCTAATTCAGAAACATGCATTGTTTGGGAATATCGTTTTCCAAGTAAACACGTTAGTTTTGCTACGGCAAAAATTAATGGCCGTTACCCAAACAATGGCACCGTTGCAAACACGGAATGCGAGGAGGTGTATTATGTTATTAATGGTTCTGGTATAATTCATTCTGAATTTGGTGATTTTGAAATTGGCACAGGTGATGTATATCATTTTTCCATGGGTGAAAAATTTTATGTTGAAGGAAATGAGCTTGATCTTGTACTGGTAAATGCCCCGTCATGGAAACCTGAACAACATAAAGAGCTCAACTGATTCTTTAAAACTACGTACAACATGGATATTGAAAAATTTATGAAATCAAAAATTCCTCAGCTGTACTTTGGTATTTCTAATAAAAAATTGATAGATAATGGCTTTAAACTTATTCCATTTAATAACAGCGAGTTAGTTGGTAATAGTAGCTATAATATCAATATCCACGGTGGTGTGTTAGAACAAGAATGTCTTGAACAACGATTGCGCTTGAAGTAAAATTTGCCAATTTAAAAATGTCCAGTTAGATCTAGATGAAATTGGACTTTGAATAATTCGAGGGAGGAAATAATAAATTTTTGCACCACCCACCTAATAGCGCGTAGGCGATTATCTAATCTTGAGGGTTTTTGCTTCTTTGGAGCGTTTGTTTTAAGATGAAGTTGTACAAATATTGATAACCAATTGCCTCACTCAAACTGTGATCGCTTACGCGATACTATCACAATTTGGCTCGGCGACTGCGCATGACGCGCGAATGTTGGTATGTAAACTCATAAAATAAATTAAGAATACATAAATGGAATTATTTGATGAAAATAAATATAATCCAATATTTGTAGGCTATTTTCCCAAAAATAAAACAATAAAAAAATCTGATAACAAAGAATGGCTAAATGAAATATCAAAATTTGAAATTAGTAGTGTCAGTGAATGTATTGTTGGAGGAGCTGAAAATTGGATTAACTTATGGAAACACAATGAATTTGGCTTCTACAATAATATCGAGACTATTATTACAAATTTTGATATAATTCATTTTAATATATTTGGTTATGAAATATTTCCTTTTGGAATTGAAGATGAAAATCTAACTAATGATACTAAATTAATTGAAAATTCTAAGAAAGTAAATCAACTATTTAACAAAAATGATTTTGAATTTCTTGGTTATGATTTAGTTACTTGGTCTGTTACTGATTTTGTAGAGTGCTCACCGTTATCATGTAATGCAGGTTACAAAGAATTTCCAGTAAATAAATATTGCTTAATAAATAAATTTAATGATGCTCTGATTGCTGCGTTATCAATGAGTAAGAGAGAATATGAACCTGGGATTTATCATATTATGAAGGTTTACAAATTAAGAAATAACCTACACACCAAACTGCGACGGAACCCGCCACGCGTTAACTGAAATTTTGTCTGCCTTTTAAATAATTCAAATTTATATGTCCGAAAAAGAAAAGTTTAAACCATACGCCGCCGCCTATCTCGTGCTGATTAAGGACGGACAAATTTTAACAAAAACATACATTATGGCGAGTTCGGTTGGGCGGCTTAACAGATATTAAATTATGCGATTACCCAATAGAAAACCGGGAAAATATACCTTCAAAAAATTTGACCCTGTAATGACTGAAGAAAAACTTAAAGCCTTACAGGAAAAATTAGCGCACATCAAAAAAGACACCTTGCCGCGCGCTATAAAAGAAACGCAAAAATACGCAGAAAATGGTGATTTTTCAGAAAACGCAGAATATCAAATTGCCAAGGGGCGTTTGCGTGGATTATTGCAAACAGTTGATGAATTGCAGTATCAAATTTCCAACGCACAAGTTATTGAACAGCCACAAGACACTTCCGTTGTTCAAGTTGGGCATATGGTTACTTTTTCCATAAATAATATGGAACAAACATTCCAAATCCTCGGTTCTGCCGAAAACAATCCAAGTGCTGGAATTATTTCCTACAAATCTCCTTTGGGGAGTGCACTCCTAGGGCACGCAGTTGGTGAAACAGTGAACGTAGAAATTGGCGACAAACAAATTGCGTGCACAATTAGGCAAATCAGAAACTAATTTTTGAATTTGAGTGGAATAATTAACGCAAGGTTCTTGTCCGACACCTCATATTCGCCTATAATACAACCGTTGTGTGACATTGGACTACAGGCAATCTTTTAACCACTAGTGTTGCGAGCGTTATGTGCAGTATTTGATTATAAACTTTGTGACTTAAGAAAATAAGAATGAAAAAATTAGTAAAATTTATAAAGGAACAACCAATAATATTAGGAATTTTGGGGTGGATTCTTTTCCCTGGTATGTATCTAATGGTTGGAATACTAACAGGTTTTTTTGAAGTTAATGCGTACACTGCGTTTTCAATTTCTTCACCTTTAGGAATTATAGGATTCTTGTTTTGGTGTTTAGCGTTCATTTTTGCCGTTAAAAACATCTTAAACAAAAAAACTTAATTGGTTCAATAATAGCGATACTCATAGCAGTAATACCGTTGGCAGTTCTTGCCCTTGGATTATATGCAACCATATTTAAGGGAGGAGTTTAAAATTTAAAAAAAGACATCACTTTTTTAGACATATATTTTTTACGTTTTTACTTAAACTGCGGAAGGGTGGAAGTGTAATCTTTTAAACCCGGGGGCGTATTCATTAAAATACGGGCGTCGTAGCGAAAAAGCTCTGCCGGTTCATTGCCGCCCAACACGCCCTGAAAAGTACGCTGTAAATTAAAATCATGCGCCATCACTAAACCGGATAAAACAAACTGCGC